>DGUF01000162.1 GCA_002394525.1 Lachnospiraceae bacterium UBA4317
ACTTTTGACCTTTACATCATTATATAAGAAATAGATTACACAAGAAGGAGTCAGAATGGGACTTAACCCGATGCAGATCATAAAACTCAAGGAAAGACTCAACAGCTTTCGGACCCGTCATCCCGGCTTCACCCGCTTTATCGGCGCCCTGCGCAGGGACGGGGTCCCGGAGGGATCCGTCCTTGATGTCAAGATCACCTATCCGGACGGCAGGACCGGGACCACAAATTTCCGCGTGAGCGATGAGGACATTGAGTTTATTCGGACCATCGCGGAGCTCGGCAGATAAAAGAGCGCACCGCCTGAACCACAGAGCGGGCCTGAAACAGGCAATGCTGTAGTGGAAAGGCCTGCGCAAAGAAATTCACAGGAAAGTCAAAGGCCCTGCCTCCGGCTGTACATGCAGCCGGAGGCAGGGCCTTATTTAAATCTTATTACATTCATCAGACGAGAATCCGGATCCGGTCTGTCAGATCATGCCGGAGCCGGCAGGACTGTCGGATCAGTAGTTGTCCGCGTGGATCTCAAAGTAAGCCTGAGGATGGTTGCAGACAGGACATACATCGGGGGCGGAGGGGCCGACCACGATGTGGCCGCAGTTGCCGCACTCCCAGATCCTGTCGCCGTCCTTGGAGAAGACAAGGCCGCCCTTGATATTCTCGATCAGCTTGCGGTAGCGGGCCTCATGCTCCTTCTCGATGGCAGCGACCATCTCGAACAGGTCGGCGATCTCGTTGAAGCCCTCCTCGCGGGCATCCTTCGCGAAGCCGGGATACATTTCCTTCCACTCGTGCTCTTCGCCGTCGGCCGCGATCTCCAGGTTCTCTACCGTGCTGTGGACGCCCTCGAGGATCTTGTACCAGATCTTGGCGTGCTCTTTCTCGTTTGCAGCTGTCTGCAGAAAGATCTTGGCGATCTGCTCATAGCCGTCCTTTTTCGCCTTGGAGGCGAAGTAGGTGTATTTGTTCCTTGCCTGGGACTCGCCGGCAAAAGCTTCCATCAGATTGTCGAAGGTCTTTGTTCCGATCAGGTTTTTCCCCAGCTTTGCATAATAATCAGTTGACATAAAGTCCTCCTTTCAAAAATGAAACCGGTCAAAAAACTGTAGTTTTAAATATATTTTGTACAATGTATTGCAGATTCATCATAGCACACTACGGACGGGTTAATAAATGCTAACTTTTGTATCCTCAAAAATACATCCGTTTGGAGCCACGACTGCTTTCGGGAAGAAAAGTCTTTTCTGAAAGGCAAATTCGATGTATGATATTTAAAGATTGAAAATTCTTGCCGATGCAGGATTTTTCACTCCGGTGCCTGTGCCGCTGGCCCGGGCACCTGTGACCGCATTGCGCTGCCGCTCCTGCGAGCGGCATCTTGTGGAAGAGTATCCGACTGACAGATCGAGGATGGAGGTCCACATGATCAAAGAGACAGAACCCGGAGCCGGAAGGGCTGCGCAGGGAGACCGCTCGGGCCCTGAGGGGGCTGCGGCGGCAAAAGATCCGGGCCGGCCGGTCACGGATCAGGGCAGGCTGGTCTATAAGGAAAAGAAAAGGCTCGGTTTCCTCGGTCTTCCTTTTACGTTCACGACATACCTCCTGTATGAAAACGACATTCAGATCAGGAGAGGTCTGTTTTCGGTCGTTGAGGATGACTGCTATATGTACCGGGTCATCGATGTCCAGCTGAGGGTCAGCTTCCTGCAGAGACTCTTCGGGCTGGGGACCGTCATCTGCGTCACCTCCGACGCGACCAACAAGACCATCACCCTCAAAAACATCCGCCGGTCTAAAGAGATCAAAAACTTTATCTACCGTGCGTCCGAGGAGGCCAAGATGAGGCGGAGGACAGTGAATATGCAGAACATAGGAGCTTTTGAGGATCTGGATGGCGACGGTATGCCCGATTGAGTGAGTGACTATGGATTTTTATGATGAATTGTATATCAGTCCCGCGGTCACAGATCCGCACCGGATCAAAAAGGACCTGATGCGGGGGAAGGGGCATCTGCTGACCTATGTGCTGGTGCTTGTCAGGGGGCCTGAGAACAGGCCACAGCTCGAGATCATGCACTGCGCCAACCTGCAGCAGAAGTACTACCGCGACCACCCGCCCCTGATCGTGGGGATCTGCGAGGGAAAGGAAGACGCCTTCAGCATGGTGGAAAAGATCACCAACGAGTCCTTCGCCCTGACCGGGCAGTGGGATCCGGCACTGTATCTGGCGGCGAAAACAGGATTGGACTAAGGAGCATGCTGATGGGGATCTTGCTGTTTATACTGAAGCTGGCGGTGACCGTCTTCCTGGTCCTGCTGGTCATCCTCCTGCTGGCCATTCTGCTGATCCTCTTCGTCCCCTTTCGATATTCCCTGGACGGAAGTGTCCATGATCCAGAGGGGAGCGAGGAGATCCTGCATCTGGACCCGAAGCGGGACATCACCTTTTCCGGAGATCTGCGCTGGCTGCTGGGAGCCTTTCATGCAGCGGTCTCCTATGACGGGGACCATCATATCGAACTGAGGGTCCTGGGCCGGCCCCTTTCCCTGCAGAAGCTGCTGGGCAGAAAAAAGAAAGAGCCGACCAAAGAGGCCGGAGAGAAGGAAGAGGAGAAGGCAGCTGATGAAAGGATCCGGAAGATTTTTTCCCGGCTGGATAAATTGTGGAAGAGAGTCTGGGACGCGATCGATGCCCTGGACACCGATTACGGGATCCGCGCCAGGCAGATGATCGTGCGGCGCATGATCCCTTCCCTGCGCTCCTGTCTGCCGTCCGAGTGGGGACTCACGGGGGTCGTGGGCCTGGGGGATCCGGCCCGCAGCGCCGGAGTCTTTTCGCTCCAGGGCTTTCTGTATCCGGTCATCGCCGGACACGTCGCAGTGGGGACGGAGTTCGACCTCTACCGCTATGACCTGCAGGGAGGCGCGAGAGGAAGCATACGGCTTTACCACTTCCCTGTGGCCGGGATCATGATCCTGCTCAACAAGGATTTCCGCAGACTGTTCAGGAGGCTTCGCAGAGGACCTGCCGGGACAAGGAAGGGAAACAAGGGTGACAGGGGAAACGGCCATGCCGTCGGAAAGAAAAACGGAGAGCGGACGGCAGCCTGACAGGACGGAGCCGCCGCGATCATAATATATGAAGGAATCAGACACACAAAGCTGAAAAGCACCGAAAGGATCGACGATGGGAAATAACGGGAATGGAAATGGAAACGGCAACGGAAACGGGCTGAGGACCAACGGATCCAGACAGAACAGCTTCAACCATGTACTCGAGTCCCTGATGGAGGGTGCCCAGGGCGTTCTCACATCCAGGACTGTGGTGGGAGAGCCGATCACGGTCGGCGACACGATCATCATCCCCCTGTCCGATGTCAGCATCGGCGTCGGGGCGGGATCCAACGGATCGGAGCGCAAGGACGACGGCATGGGCGGCTTCTCCGCCAAAATGACCCCCTCGGCCGTCCTTGTGATCAAAAACAATATGACAAAGGTGGTCAATGTCAGAGACCAGACCAGCCTGACCCACATCATGGACATGATCCCCGAGCTGATCGACAAGCTCAGGTCCCGCAATACCCCCATGATGTCGGATGAGGACGCCGTCAGCAGAGCCTTCC
>DGUF01000218.1:0-1975 GCA_002394525.1 Lachnospiraceae bacterium UBA4317
AGGGCTTGGTGACATAGTCGTCCGCGCCGTAGTCCAGGCCCAGGATCTTGTCCATATCGTCGCCCTTGGCTGTGAGCATGATGATCGGTACATCCGAAAACTCCCTGACCTGCTGGAGCACCTCGAATCCGGAGAGCTTGGGCAGCATGACGTCCAGGAGGACGATGTCATATTGCTTTTCATGTATACTGTTGACGGCCTCCTCGCCGTCATAAGCGCAGTCCACCTCGTAGCCCTCCTGCATCAGGCTGTAGCGGAGCCCCTTCACGATCATCCTCTCGTCGTCCACGACCAGAACCTTTGCTGCCATCTTTTCTCCTTTTTTCTTTCCAGTAATATCCAATAAAGGAACTGTTCTGTAATAATAACTGTTCCGTAATACCTGTAATAATTATGTAAAACTCAGTCCTGTGATCATCGCACTGTCAGACTGTGATATAGTCCTGCATTTTCCGGAAGCTGTTCTCCTTGATGCCGGTCACATTCATGATATCCTCGACGGCTTCGAACCTGCCGTTCTGTTCACGGTATTCGATGATGCGCCTGGCCTTGGTCTCCCCGATCCCGGGGATCCGGGTCAGCTCCTCCAGGGATGCTGTGTTGATATTGATCTTCCGGTCCGGACCTGACTCCCCGCCAGCCGGGTCCGCGCCTGCGCTGTCAGAAGCTGCGCCCGGCTGAGAATCTGTCACTGCGGGAATTGACGGCCCGCTGATAAAGGGGTCAGTCCCTGCCGGGTCCTCTGTGCCATTGAGAAAGGCGGGATCTCCGGCAGCCTCCTTCCCTTTAGCGCGCAGAATCTTCGTCTCCTCTCTCGTCGGAATCCGGATCTGCCAGGCGTCCTCCAGCCTGAGTGCCAGATTGAGCCAGGACCTGTCGGCCGAGTTGTCAAAGCCCCCGGCCGCCTCGACGGCGTCCCGGATCCGGCTTCCCGAAGGAAGTGAATAGACCCCCTCCCTTTTTACAGCGCCGCAGACATGTACAGTGACTGTTGAAACAGACGAATCTTCGAAAGCAGATTCCTGTCCGGCTGACTCTCCAGGCTTTTTCTGCTGCTGCCGGAATGCATCCTGCGGTTGACCAGGTTCAGCGGGTGCATCTGCCTTTTGATCAGCCCCGGCGGCCCCATCCTCCTGCTGTGCAGACACTGAGGACGCATCCGCCTTCTGATGTTGATGAACCCCGTCGTGCACTTCCTGTTGTTGATGAACCCCGGCGGGCGCAGACGCCTCCTGGTCTGATTTTTGATCAGGCGTTCGGGTCTCTTCCTGCGCCTGTACGGAAGAATCAGTTCCCGCTCCATATGGTTCGAGAACCGGCTCTGAAGCCCTGCCGCAGCCTCCTGAAAACAGGACAAGCCCTGTCAGAAATATGACAGAGAATCTTCTGAGTTTTACAGAAATGTATCTATTATAACAATTCTTTATCGAGTTTTTGTAAAAAAGCATCGCACAACGACCTCCGATGACCCATTTGACGGCGGCTTTTTCTGTGCGATACATTTTTATTGTAACATTTTCGTTACATTTTACAAGAGGCAAGATGCCGTGATCAGCTAGTATTCGCAGCCCCTGTCTTCCCTGGCCGCCTGATCCGGGGCAGAAAAACCGGCGGAACGCTTCTCTCGTCCCGCCGGTGCTGACCAGTGATGGTTGTCTGCGATTTGTTATGATTTTTCTTCGGGATCCTCCTGCCGCACTTTTTCCACCAGGACGCGGCGGACGCGGCGCTCGGAGATCTCAAGGATCCGGACCTCTATGTTTTCATAGGAAAAGACACTGTTGACAGTGGGGAAGCCGTTGTTGATCTCGATGCACCAGCCTCCCAGGGTCTCGGAGTCGAAATCAAATTCGTCCTCGTCCCAGTTCATGAGCTCGATGAACTCGGAGATCGGCATGTCGCCGTCCAGTTCGTAGATGCCGTTGTCCTCATCGACGATGTCCTTTTCGACGATATCGGTCTCGTCCCAGATCTC
>DGUF01000218.1:2152-3622 GCA_002394525.1 Lachnospiraceae bacterium UBA4317
CGCATGGTCTTGTAGACAAAGCAGGTCGGCAGCAGGAGCTTCCTGATCTCGACCTTGTCCTTGTCGATCATGGCCTTGAGGAAGCGATTGAGGGACAGGATGCCGATCACGTGGTCGATGCTGTCCTCATAGACCGGGATCCGGGAATAGGGGGAGTGGTCGATCGTGTGGAGGATATCCTCCCAGGGATCGTCGATGTCGATCGCGACGATATCCACGCGGGCGGTCATGACCTCGGATGCGGAGATATCTGAAAAATCGATGGCCGCGCTGACCAGCTCCGAGGCGTCCTCATCCAGGATATCCTCGTCCTCCGCGATGTCGATCATGGTATGCAACTTTTCGATCGCGGCGTCCGCGTCATCCTCTTTTACGTCCGGGAGAATGCTGGTGATCAGGTTCACAAGCCCCACGACGACAAAGGTGACCGGCCGCAGGACAAACATGAGGGCGCGGACCGGAACGGCGAAGGCCCTGGCAAACCTGGTCGCGTTTTTTTTGGCCGTGATCTTGGGCATGGTCTCGCCGAAGATGATGACCGCAACTGTGATGACCAGGGTGGAGACCCAGGTGAATTTTTCGCTCAGGACCGCCATCACGGCCAGAGATCCCAGGGAGGATGCGGCTATGTTGACCAGGTTGTTGCCCACCAGGATGGCGGACAGGGCGTCGTCATAGCGCTCCCTGATCCAGACGGCCAGGCCGGCCTTCTTGTCCCCGTTGTCCCGGGCGTGCTCCAGGCGGACGCGGCTGCAGGCGGAAAAGGACATCTCCGAGGCCGAGAAAAAGGCTGAGCCCATTACGCAGATGACGATTCCGGCAATATAGACATATAAATCACCCATGATCCGCCACCTCCTGTCTGCTGTCCTCGCGGTCTCTCCGGCTCAGGGGCTGCCGTGCCTTTTGCTTTCCGCCGCGGGAGACCGAAGTCTGGCCCTTCAGGGCACTGCCGTGGTCCCTGTGTCTGACGGGCTCCTTTCTCTCATGGCGGGCATAGTGCTTGCCCGCCGCCTGGCGGACGGCATAGGCCTGCCCCTCCTGCAGGGCTCTTGCCCCCGCGGCGGACCTGCCTTCCCCGCTGTGGCCGTTCCCGCCGTTGCCGGTGGAATCGGGCTCCTCAGTTCCTGTCTCGCCGTCTTTTTCAACAAGGACCTGCCGGGCGTCGGCCTCCAGCTCCTCTTCTGTCAGCCGGCGGACCTTCATGCGCAGGATGCGGTTCTGCCGCATGAGCAGGACGGACATCTCTGTCCCCAGGTAGCGGAAGCTGTCTCCTGCGACCGGAATCTGGGGAAAGACCTCATAGGCCAGCTCGCTCATGAGCTTGCGGCCGATCTCCTCCTCCTGGTCCTCGGTCACGGCGACTCCCAGTTCATCGAGGACATCGATCACGTGCTCCTCCGGATTGACGCTGTAGGAGCCGTCTGTCATGGGGACGACATTGCGGACAGCCCGGTCATCCTCATCCCA
>DGUF01000218.1:3683-6423 GCA_002394525.1 Lachnospiraceae bacterium UBA4317
ATCTCACCGACCAGCTCCTCCAGGATGTCCTCGTCCGTGACGATCCCCAGGGTCCCGCCGTAGTTGTCGGTGACGACAGCCAGGTTGATCTTCCTCTTGGACATGATCTCCAGCAGGTCGTCGATCTTGGTCGACTGGTGGACAAAGAAGGGCTCATAGAGGATGGGCCTGATGTCCATGCTCTCTCCCTTGCGGATATAGTTGCGGATGAAGCGCCGGATGTGCAGGATGCCGATGATATTGTCAATGGATCCCTCATAGACCGGGAGCCGGCTGTGGTTCTGTTCCTTGATAAAGGCCAGCATATCCTCGCCGGGCATATCGATGTCGATCGCCGCCACATCCACCCTGCTGGTCAGGATGCTCTCGACCGTGACGTCGCCGAACTGCAGGGCCGAGGAGATCAGGTTCTCCTGCTCCTCATTGATGGTGCCGTCCTCCGCCATATCCTCAATGATGTCGTAGATGTCATTTTCAGTGACAGAGGCCTCCTCATCTCCTTTGGAGAGCCCGGCGGCCGCATTGCCGATCCAGGTCAGCAGGGCCGAGGCCGGCCGCAGGACCATCATGAGAAAGCCCAGAAGCCCCGCCGTCGCCAGGCTGAAGGAATAATTATATTTCCGCGCAAGACTTTTGGGCAGCATCTCTCCGAAGAAAAACACTACCAGGGTGGTGATCAGTGTGGAAACAGAAACTGCGGAAACTCCCCACCGTCTGCTGACATAGACAGTGACAATTGATGCCGTGGCCAGATGAACAATATTGGTACAGATCAGGAGCGTTGTGATCGCCCGGTCAAAATTCTCGGTAATATAGAGGGCCCGCTTCGCCCTCGCGTTTCCCTTTTCCGCCTCTGTCTTCAGGCGCACATGGGAGACCGAGGCAAAGGCCGTCTCCATGACCGCGAATAACATGGCCGCAAATAAAAGGATGATCACGACAAGCCACGTTGTATGACTGCCATCGTCCATAAAAGAAAATCACTCTCCTTTTTGTTTTCAGATTTAAGCGCAGACGGACATGCCCCTCTTTCGGACAGGGATCATGCAGCCCTGCTTTTTTACCAGACTACTAAAAAAAGAGTATAGCATACACATAAATGCTTATCAAATTGAAAAAAGTTGCAAAAACGTTACAGTTCAGGTCCACCTGAAACGCGAGGCGTTTTGCGCATGCTCTTTGCGCAAAACCCGAGTTTAATGGCGCGCGGCGCACGTAAAAACGTATTGACAATGCGCAGCTTTGTTATCGCCGCGCGCAGCGTTACATGTCCACGCCCTTCGAGGGGGCGTGGACAGTAACGCAAAAAACGCCCCGGGCTTCAGGCTGGTCTGCACTGCAGCTCGAGGCGGTCTCGCTGTAATTTCCGGGGACCTGCATGGAAATACTCTTTAAAGATCCCGGACTCTTCTGTCCGGGCTCACATCAGGCCGGCATCCGGTCACATGACCTCCACGAGCTCGATGTGGAAGTTGAGCTCCTTTCCGGCCATCTCGTGGTTGGCGTCCAGAGTGATATTGGTCTCGTCCTTGGCGGTCACTCTGACCGGGAAGGGCTGGCCCATCATATTTCTGAGGAAGACGCGCTCACCGACGTTGAGGTTCTCGGAGCCGGGGAGCTGGGCGATCTCGATCGTGAGGACCTGCTCGGGGTCGGGCATGCCATAGGCCTGCTCAGGCATGAGGTGGATGTCGACAGCGTCGCCGACCTCCATGTCAGCGACCGCCTGGTCAAAGCCGCGGATCATCATGCCCGCACCGCAGATGAAGTCCAGGGTCTCGCCGCGGTCGTAGGAGGAGTCGAACTGGGTACCGTCGTTGAAGGTTCCCCTGTAGTGGACCCGGCAGGTCTTGCCGGCATTCTTGCCCTCCAGGATGATCCTGGGAGCACCGCCGCCGCAGCATCCGCCGCAGCCGCCCTCTTCGCCTTCACCGCCGCAGCAGCCTTCCTCTCCTTCGCCGCCGCAGCCGCCTTCCTCGCCCTCACCGTGGTGGCCGCAGCAGCCGCCTTCTTCCCCTTCGCCGTGGTGGCCGCACTCGTGGCCCTCGCCGTGGTGATGGTGGTCGCAGTTGGCACCCGTGGAGACAAGGGTGCCCGCCAGATAATCGGCGACCGCCTGGTCCGCATCGCCCTGGGCTCCGGCGACGACTGTGATCCCAGCCTGCTGGAGAGCGTTCATGGCACCGCCGCCAAGGCCGCCGCAGATCAGGACATCGATCGTGTTGTCCGCCAGAAGTCCCGCAAGGGCACCGTGGCCAATGCCGTTGGACCCGATCACCTGACTGGAGACGACCTTTCCGTCCTCGACATCATAGACCTTGAAATTCTCGGTCCTTCCGAAGTGCTGGAAGATGTTTCCGTTCTCATAAGTAGCTGCAATTCTCATTGTGGTCTTTCATCCTCTCATAAGTGTATTTTTATGAGGCCGCCGGATGATGAATGCGTTCCTTCGCACAGGCATTGTCCATATGCGGGCCATCGCTCTCCGGTATGCCTCTTCAGGGCACAGTATTCTAAATAATACGTATTTCCCTACAATATGTCAAGGATGCAGGCCCGGCAGCCCAGGGTTGTTTCACGAAGGAGTCGAGGTAGTAACCCCCATCCGCTTCAATGAAGGAAGCCATGCGTCCGCTCCACTCCCGCATGCCTTTTATTAAAAGCAGCACGCCTTCCAAATAAAAAAGCGCAAAAATCCCCCTGGAGTCTTGATTTCTGTTTTTTAATATATCATTATTTA
>DGUF01000219.1 GCA_002394525.1 Lachnospiraceae bacterium UBA4317
GTGTCTGCGCGGAGAAAAAGAAGGCTGCTTTTCCGGAGGTCCCCCCTTGCGCTGAGGAACCCCCGTGAAAGGATCAGGCCCGATGGAAACAGAGAAAAACAGCAACAAGCGGTGAAAAAGGATGAAAAGCTTTTGGCAGAAAATGGATTTCCGCTTCGTGATCTCCCGGGAGATGGGTGAGGGACGCGGGGAGGACAGCTTTTATTCGGCCCAGCTGCCGGACTCCGCGGTCTCCGCGGTGTTTGACGGCTGCGGGGGCCTCGGCTCCCGCATGTATCCGGACTACAGCCGCAGGACCGGAGCCTATATGGCCGCCAGGGCGGCCAGCGGAGCCCTGCACGACTGGTATCACGCCTCGGCGGGAGGCCGGGACGGGCAGAGCGGGCAGGCCCTGGCCGGCCGGATCACGGAGTATCTGGACGGGGCCCTGCGTGTCGTCCACGACCATGCCGGGGATCCGGGCCGGATCTTCGGGACCATGGTCAGGGACTTTCCGACGACGGCCGCGATCGCCCTGGCCCGGAGCGCGGGGGAGGAGATCGAGGTCGACTGCTTCTGGGCGGGGGACTCCCGGATCTATTTGCTGGACCGGCAGGGCCTGGCCCAGCTGACGCGGGACGATGTGTACGGCAATGACGCCATGACCAACCTCCGCTCCGACGGAGCCCTGTCCAATGTTATCTCTTCAGATCGGAAATATGAGCTGCACGCGGGCCGGCCCCTGCGGATCCGGGAGGAGGAGCCCTGCATCATTTTCGCGGCCACTGACGGGTGTTTCGGCTACCTGCCCAGTCCCATGGACTTCGAGGATGTCCTACTGCACTGCCTGCTGCAGGCGAGGGCGCCCGAGGACTTCCGCCAGCGCCTGGCTACCAGCATCCGCGCCGTGGCGGGCGATGATTTTACCCTGGCCCTCATGAGCTTCGGCTTCGGCGATTTTGAATCCATGCAAAAGGAGCTGGCGGACCGGGAACGGGTCCTGCAGCAGCGATTCATGGACAGGCTGGGACCGGACCCCTCGCTGGAGCTCCAGCAGGAGGTCTGGGAGGATTACCGGCCGGACTATGAGCGCCTCCTCCCCGCGGCCCCGGACCGGAAGGCGGCCCCGTCAGCCCCTGTTTAGGAATTCCGTCACATACGATACTTTTTTGAGTAAACAAAAGCCATCTCCGCAGACATGGCCTTGGGAGACGATATTTTGGGTGAAATGATCAACGGGTTCGAGCTCATCGAACCCCTGCAGAATAAAGACGCCGGTTTTTCCAGGTGGACCTTTGCCAACAAGGAGGGCAGGACCTTTTTCCTCAAGGAATTTCTGGACCCGGTCTACCCCCTGAACCCGGTGATCGGCGAGCGGCAGATGCAGGCGCGGATCCTGGCCTGCAGGGAGTTTGAAAAAAAGTGCGGGGCCCGCTACAGGGCCATCAATGAGGCTTCTGACGGAAACGCAGTCCGGATCGAGGCCTTTTTCCGTTGGGAATCCCATTATTACGTCGCCATGGAGCGGGTGGTCCCGGCGGGGCTCAGGATCCGGGACATCGCGGCCCTGCCCTTTGCGGACAGGCTCATGCTCTGCCGGATCGTCGCCCACACCATCCTGGGCCTGCACGCCCGCGGCCTGGTCCACGCGGATCTCAAGGATGAAAATGTCATGATCAGGCGGACCGCGGAGAATACTCTGACGGCCAAGGTCATCGATTTCGACTGCAGCTTTCTGGAAAACTACCCCCCGGAGAGCGAGGACGAGTTCAGCGGCGACCAGGTCTACCTGGCCCCGGAGGCCTGCCTCTTTCTCAGCGGGGAGGAGGACGTCCCCCTGACGACAAAGATCGATGTCTTCTCCCTGGGGATCCTTTTCCACCAGTATCTGTGCGGGGCCATTCCGGGCTTTGACCGGTCGGAATACGATTACCTGCACGAGGCGGTCCTGGACGGACAGCCCGCCCGGATTTCGGAGGAGATCGGGGACCCGGCCCTGCGAAGGCTCCTGCAGAATATGCTGGAGGCGGACCCCGCCGACCGCTGCTCCATGCGGGAGGTCTGGGCCGTCCTGATGCCGGCCGAAGTCAGGGACTACCTGGAAAAAAGAAATTCGGAAAAAGAAGAGGGTTCCGGCGGGAAGACCTGGTTTACCCGGGCGGGGGACCTGTAAGAGAGGAATGGCCAGTTTACCCGGAAAATATGAAAGAAAAATATGAGCGCAGAGACAAATAAAGCTTCCGGCACAAAGATCTATTTTGCCCCCCTGGAGGGGATCACCGGTTTTGCCTACCGGAATACACATCAGTCACTTTTTTCGGGAGTGGACAAGTATTTTACCCCCTTTGTCGCGCCCAACTATACCCATCATATGAAGACCCGGGAGCAGGAGGATATTGCCCCGCGCAACAATGAGGGGGTCCGGCTGGTCCCCCAGATCCTGACCAACCGGGCGGAGGATTTTCTGTGGGCGGCTGGAGAGATCTGCGTCATGGGCTACCGGGAGATCAATCTGAACCTGGGCTGTCCCATGCCGACGGTCGTAAAAAAGCACAGGGGGTCCGGCCAGCTGGGAGATCCCGATGAACTGGACCGGTTCCTGGAGGAGATCTGCGCGGGCATGGACCGGCAGTTCGGCCTGATCCAGGACCAGGATACCCGGGATCCCCGGCCCTCTGAGGCGGACCGGGCGGATCGTGCGGGCTGTCCGGGAGCGGATCCCGGTCCTGCGTCACATGGTCCGGCCGCAGGGGAGACAGGACCGGCCCGTGACGGCCTGCGCTTCTCCATCAAGACCCGGATCGGGCTGGAGTCCTCCGCCCGGGCGGGAGACCTGCTGGAGATCTATAACCGTTATCCCCTGCAGGAGCTGATCGTCCATCCCCGGACTCAGAGAGACCTCTACGGGGGAAGTCCGGACCTGGAGATTTTTGCCATGTTCCTGGAGGGCTCCGTCAATCCGGTCGTCTACAACGGGGATATTTTTACAGGGGAGGACTTCGCCCGCTGGAAAGACCGCTTTCCGTCCTGCGGACCGGTCATGATCGGAAGGGGAATGATCGCTGACCCGGCTCTGGCCAGGGAGATCACCGGCGGCGCGGCCCTGACAAAGGAGGAACTCAGGCGCTTCCACGACGCGGTTTTTACCGCTCTGCGGGACACCCTTCCCGGCCAGGCCCCTCTGATCGGAAAGATGAAGGAACTCTGGTTTTATATGGGCCGGAACTTTGAGGATGCGGACCGGTATCTGAAGGAGATCCGCAAGGCCGGGGACCTGGTCCGCTATGCCGCCGCTGTGCGGACGCTTTTTGCCCAGTGCCCTTTTCGTGAAAAATGATATCTCAGGGCGGTGAACTGTGAGCTTTCGTTGCCACGGTTCACCGCCTTTTTAAACCTTTTTTGCGTCATGCCCTTCCCGCCCCTGCCCTTTTGTGATTTCCGGATTGATAGATTGACAGATTGACAGATAGAGTTAGGCAGTGTAAACTGGCGGTGGCGAAGTTAGTTATTGCTATCCGCCTGAAGACTGCCGGCGGGTTAGCTGAAACTAAAATGCGCGGAGGATTGCCTGGCTTTTATCAGTTTCAGGCTCAGATTCTTTTTTGATCAGGCAGGACGCAGACAGCTCATCAGGATTACAGAGGACAAAAAGAAGATGCATTTGGAACATCCGACATCGGGGAAGGCAAAAGCAGCAGATTTTACGGAAGCCCAGTTGGACGTGGCACGGAAGACAAGACAGATCATCGAATCGAATCTGGAGAGACATATCACGATCGCGGAGCTTGCAAAGCTCCTGCACGTATCCCCGACCCAGGTCAAGAACTGCTTCCGCGGGGTCTACGGGACGCCGGTCTTCAGCCACGCGCGCAGATGCAGGATGGAGGAGGCGGCCAGACTTCTGGCAGAGACGGACGAGACCATTCTGGAAATCGCCGGCAAGACCGGCTATGAGAACGGGAGCAAGTTTGCCAGGGCCTTCCGGGATGTCATGGGAACCGCGCCGGCGGAGTACAGGAGACGGATCCGGTGGGAGAGAGAGAACGGAGTACAGGAGACGGAGCCGGCGGCAGCGGCGGAATAGAGATCGATCCCTGAGGTTGAAGCCGGGACGGCCATGTCTGCCCGGTCCTGTGATCGATCAGAGAGGAAAAGCCCTGCCTTCCCGGATCTGTGTCTGAATGGAGCCAAAAGAGTCTTGTCTAACCTGTCTGTCCTGTCCGATTGGAGTTGAACGAGCCAAAACTAACTCTTTATCATAAAAACATAGAGACATACAGAGCATCGCGCAGGTCACCGAAAAGTCTGTGGAAGCAGATACAGACCTGGTGAGGGGGCAGGAGGCCCCACCCTCGAGAAAGAGAGTTTCCCAAGGTTTATGGACTGCTCCGTGTGGAAACATGCAATAGATAAGGAGGTTTGTTATGGATTGGAAATGGAAATACTGCAGACTGGTCGGAGCGGGATTCCTGCTTGGTTCCTACGGAGTCAGGCTTCTCGCCAGCAGAGATATGAAGAAGCTGTACACCTGCGGGACCGCAGCCGTCCTGAGAATGAAGGATGAGGTGCTCAAGGACATGACCCTGATCCGCGAGAACTGCGAGGACATCGCGGCGGACGCAAGGGAGATCAACGAGAAGAGACAGGCGGAGTACGACGCGCAGCAGATCGAGGATGCAAAAGCCATCCTGGCGGCTGCGGAGGCTGAGGCTGCCACGGAGGGCTGACGACCGGACCGGGTCGGTTCTTTGGCGCGGCAGGAAAAAATACAATCGTATCCAGTGAAAAAAACGAGAGTCCCGCCCTTTTGCGACGGGACTCTTTTGCCGTAAAGAACCCGCGGACCGGCCGGAGCCATATCGTCCGGTTCTGGCTTTATGGCGGCCGCGTCTGCCGCTCTTAAAAGTGAAAAATCCTGTCGATACAGGATTTTTGTTACAGTTCAGACCCACCTGAAACGCGAGGCGTTTTGCGCACGCTCTTTGCGCAAAACCCGAGTTTAACGGCGCGCGGCGCACGCAAAGCGTATTGGAATCGCCGCGCGCAACGTTACATGTCCACGCCCTTCGAGGGGGCGTGGACAGTAACGGCTTTTTCACTCCGGTGCCTGTGCCGCGCGGCGGCCCGGGCACCTGTGATCGCATTGCACACTTGCAAAGCAAGTGTTGCCGCCCTGACGAGCGGCATGTCGGAAAGAGGTTATAAAAAATGAAATGCAGAATTTTACATGAATCCAGGGGAAGGATGCGGGTGCGGGCCCTGCAGCGGCGGATGACCGGCGCGCAGGCGGACCGCCTCCATTATTATCTCCTGTCCCTGGACCAGGTGAACAAGGTGACGGTCTCAGACCGGACCGCGGACGCGACCATCCTCTACAAGGCGGAGGAGGGAGTGCGTGAAAGGATCCTCAGGGCCCTCTCTGAATTTGATTATGAGACGACTGAGGTCGCGGTCCCCGATCACACCGGGCGGGACCTCAACCGGACCTATGAGGACAAATTGTTTTTCATGGTGGCGGGACGGGCAGCACAGGTATTCCTCCTGCCCTTTCCCTTCCGCAGGGCGATCTGCCTGTGCAAGGCGGTCCGCTATCTGGGGGCGGGGCTTCGCTGCCTGATGCAGGGGAAGCTGGAGGTCCCTGTCCTGGACGCAACGACGATCGCCGTATCCATCCTCCGGGGCGACTACTCCACGGCCGGCTCGGTCATGTTCCTGCTGAATGCCGGCGGCCTTCTGGAGGAATGGACCCACAAAAAGTCCGTGGACGACCTGGCAAGGCGCATGTACCTCAATGTCGACAGGACCTGGGTCAAAACAGATGAGGGCGGCGAAGTCCTGGTCTCTGTGCGTGACGTCCTGCCCGGCGACTGCGTGGTCGTCCGGACCGGCAATGTCATCCCCCTGGACGGCGTCGTCCTGGCCGGGGAGGGCAGCGTGAACCAGGCCTCCATGACCGGCGAATCCCTGCCTGTCCGGAAGGATTCGGGGGCCTATGTCTACGCCGGCACGGTCCTGGAGGAGGGCGAGCTGGAGATCCGGGTCGACAAGGCCCTGGGGAGCGGCCGCTATGACAAGATCGTGCATATGATCGAGGATTCCGAAAAGCTCAAGTCCGCCACGGAGAGCCGGGCCGCCCACCTGGCGGATTCCCTGGTCCCCTGGTCCCTGGGCGGGAGCGCCCTGACCTGGCTTCTGACGCGCAATGCGACCAGGGCCCTGTCCTTCCTCATGGTGGATTTCTCCTGCGCCCTCAAGCTGGCCATGCCCATCTCCGTGCTCTCCGCCATGCGGGAATGCAGCGACCACCATATCAACGTCAAGGGCGGCAAGTTCCTGGAGGCGGTCGCCCAGGCCGATACCATCGTCTTTGACAAGACCGGCACCCTCACCCATGCCACTCCCAGCGTCCGGGAGGTGATCACCTTCGGCGGCGGGGACGAGCAGGAGATGCTGCGGCTGGCGGCCTGCCTGGAGGAGCACTTCCCTCACTCGATCGCCAACGCGGTCGTCCGTGAGGCCGAAAAGCGCGGCCTGATCCACGAGGAGCGCCACACAAAGGTGGAATATGTCGTGGCCCACGGGATCGCCAGCTCCATCAACGGCGTCAGGGCCCTGATCGGGAGCTACCATTTTATTTTTGAGGATGAAAAATGCAGCCTGCCCGAGGGCAGTCAGGAGAAATTTGACGCCCTGCCGGACGACTGCTCCCTGCTCTATCTGGCGCTTGACCATAAGCTGGCGGCAGTCATCTGCATCGAGGACCCCATCCGCGAGGAGGCGGTCAGGGTCGTGAAGGACCTGCACGGCGTCGGATTTTCCAGAGTCGTCATGATGACCGGCGACAGCCACAGAACGGCCGCAGCGGTTGCGGACCGCCTGGGAATGGACGAGTATTTCGCGGAGGTCCTGCCCGAGGACAAGGCCGCCTTTATCAAAAAGGAGCATGAAGCCGGGCGCAAGGTCGTCATGATCGGCGACGGCATCAATGACTCGCCGGCCCTGTCCGAGGCCGACGCGGGCATCGCCATCTCCGCCGGGGCGGCCATCGCCCGGGAGATCGCAGACATCACCATCTCCGCCGACGACCTGCGGGAGCTGGTCGTCCTGAGAAGGCTCAGCAATGCCCTCATGGAGAGGATCGACGGCAATTACCGCCGCATCATGGCCTTCAACGGGGCCCTGATCGCGCTCGGCTTCTTCGGCTACATGCCGTCGGCCAGAGCGGCCCTTTTCCACAACGTATCCACGATCTACTTCAGCGTGGACAGCATGAAAAATCTTTTGTAAAGCATAATCTTTTGCAGATAATATGATGTAAGGGTCAAAAG
>DGUF01000216.1:0-1462 GCA_002394525.1 Lachnospiraceae bacterium UBA4317
GATATCTCCACCGGCGATTTTCTGGTCTCCGAGGTACCGGACATCTCCAAGCTCTACGACGAGATCGTGGGCTACAGCCCCGCGGAGCTGATCTGCAACGAAGCCCTGCTCATGAGCGGCCTGGACCTGTCCGACCTGCGGGACCGCCTGTCCGTCCAGGTCAGCGCGGTCGGAAACAGCCATTTCGAAGAATCCGCGGCGGTCAGCCTCCTCAAGGACCATTTCCGCGTCTCCTCCCTGCTCTCTCTGGGCATTGAGGACTTTCCCTCCGGCAGCCTGGCGGCCGGAGCCCTCCTGCGCTATCTCTATGACACTCAGAAAAATTCCCTGGCCAACCTGACCCAGATCCGGGCCTACGCCTCCGGCAAATATATGCTGCTGGACAGCTCGACCCGGAGAAACCTGGAGCTGACCCGGACCCTGCGGGACAAGAAAAAGCGGGGCTCCCTGCTCTGGGTCCTGGACAAGACCTGCACGGCCATGGGCGCCCGTCTCCTCCACCGCTTTCTCGAACAGCCGCTCACCGACAGGGCCCAGATCGAAGACCGCCTGGACTGCGTGGAAGCCTTCTGCGCCCGCAGCGTGGACCGGGATGAAGTGCGTGAGTACCTGGGCGCCATCTATGACCTGGAGCGCCTGATGACCCGCATTTCCTACCAGTCCGCCAATCCCAGGGACCTCATTGCCCTGCGGGACTCCCTGCGCATGTTCGACCCCATCAAAAACACCCTGGCGGAATTCTGCGGAGAGGAGGACGGCAGCAGGGCCGGTATCCGGGCCCTGCGGGAGTCGATCGGGGACTTCAGCAGTCTTCTGGAGCTCCTGGACCAGGCCATCGTCGACGAGCCCCCCATCACAGTCCGTGAGGGAGGCATTATCCGTTCCGGCTTCGACGGGGACATCGACCACCTGCGGGATGCCAGAAACAATGGCCGCCAGTGGCTCATGGATCTGGAGGCCCAGGACCGCGAGCGCACGGGCATCAAGAACCTCCGCATCAAATACAACAAGGTCTTCGGCTACTATTTTGAAGTCACAAATTCCTTCAAGGATATGGTCCCGGACGATTACATCCGCAAGCAGACCCTGGTCGGATCGGAGCGCTACACCACGACCCGGCTCAAGGAGCTGGAGGACAGCATCCTCAACGCCGAGGACAAACTGGGAAATCTCGAATACGATGCTTTCTGCAGGGTCCGGGAGGCCTGCGCAGCCAGGATCACGGATTTCCAGCGGGCCGCCAGGGCCCTGGCCCACATCGACGTCTATGCCTCCCTGTCCCTGGTCGCCGAAAGGAACCGCTATGTCCGGCCCGTCTTCAATGAGACCGGCACCATCCGGATCACTGCGGGCCGCCACCCGGTCGTGGAGCAGATGCAGAAGGGCGACTTCATTCCCAACGACACCCTGCTCGACAACAAAAAGAACTGCATCTGTATCATCACCGGCCCCAACATGGCCG
>DGUF01000216.1:1513-23510 GCA_002394525.1 Lachnospiraceae bacterium UBA4317
CCAACATGGCCGGCAAATCCACCTATATGCGGCAGGTGGCCCTGATCACCCTGATGGCCCAGATCGGGAGCTTTGTCCCCGCGGACAAGGCCAGACTCTGCGTGACCGACAGGATCTTCACCCGCGTCGGCGCCTCCGATGACCTGGGGAGCGGGCAGAGCACCTTCATGGTGGAGATGAACGAGGTCTCCAATATTCTGCGCAACGCGACCTCCAAAAGCCTCCTGATCCTGGATGAAATCGGCCGCGGCACCTCAACCTACGACGGCATGAGCATAGCCTGGGCAGTGGTCGAGCATATCAGCAACCGCCGCTATCTGGGGGCCAAGACCCTCTTCGCGACCCACTACCACGAGCTCACGGAGCTGGAGGGCAAGATCCCCGGGGTCAAAAACTACTGTGTCGCCGTCAAGGAGAGCGGAGAGGACATCATCTTCCTCAGAAAGATCATCCGGGGCGGGGCCGACAAGAGCTACGGCATCCAGGTCGCCCGCCTGGCCGGCCTGCCGGACATCGTGATCGACCGGGCCTCGGAGCTGGTCGCCAAACTCACGGACAACGACATCACGGAGAAGCTCCAGGACCTCTCGGCCGCTCCCGCCGGAGGAAAAGCAGCCTCAAAGCCGGTCCACTACGACGACGTCGACCTGGCCCAGATGTCCCTCTTTGACACCACATCGGACGAGGATGTCCTCAAGGAGCTGTCCGAGGTCGATATCCAGAATCTGACTCCCCTGGATGCCCTCAATACCCTTTACAGACTGCAGAGCCGGCTGAAAAACCGCTGGAACACGCCGGAATAAACATGATTACGGGAATGGTAAGGTATAATCCGTCTCGTCATAGTGCCACTATGCTGCATTTCACATCCATATAACATCAGGAGGATTTTCAGGCAGGTATGGAAATCAAGCTTCTCACGGAAGAGACCATCAGCCGGATCGCGGCGGGAGAGGTCATAGAGCGGCCTCTCAATGTCGTCAAGGAGCTGGTAGAAAACTCCATAGACGCGGGTTCGACGGCGATCACCGTCGAGATCAGAGACGGCGGGATCAGTATGATCCGGGTCACCGACAACGGCTGCGGGATCGAGAGAGACCAGATCGCCAAAGCCTTTGTGCGGCACGCGACCAGCAAGATCAGGGACGCGGAGGACCTGTCCAGTCTGTCCTCCCTGGGCTTCCGGGGAGAGGCCCTGGCCAGCATCTCCTCTGTGGCCCGGGTGGAGATGATCACCAAGGTACGGGGAGAACTGTCAGGGACCCGGGCTCTCAATGACCGCCTGGCCTCCTTCTCGCCGGATGCCCCAGTCCAGATCGACCTGGAGGAGATCGGAGCCCCCGACGGGACCACCGTCATCGTGCGCGACCTCTTCGGCCAGATCCCCGTCCGCCGCAGGTTCCTCCGCCAGCCCCAGACCGAAGCCGGCTATATCACGGACCTGATCGAAAAACAGGCCCTGTCCCACCCCCGGATCTCCTTCCACTACCGGGTCAACGGCCAGGACAAGCTGCACACGACCGGAAACGGGGACCTTAAGGAGCTGATCTACAGGATCTACGGACGGGAGACGGCGGGAGCCGTCATTCCGGTCCACGCCGAAGACCCTGACACGGGGATGGTCCTGGACGGCCTCCTGGGCAAGCCCGAGGTGAGCCGGTCCAGCCGGAGCTTTGAGACCTTCTTTATCAATGGCAGGATGCTGCGCAGCAGGGAGCTCTCCGCGGGCCTTGAGGAGGGCTACCGCACAGACCTCATGCAGCACCGCTTTCCCTTTGCCGTCCTCCACCTGACCATGCCGCCCGCCGACCTGGATGTCAATGTCCACCCCTCCAAGATGGAGGTCCGGTTCTCTGACCGCAGGGCGGTCTTCCGCTTCCTCAATGAGAGCGTGCACGCGGCCCTCCACAGGACCGAGCTGATCCCGAAAGCCACCCTCAACACGGCGGCCCAGGAGCGGGACCTGGCCAGAAAGGAGAGCCGGCTCAGGAACAAGGTCCTGCGGGAGATGCCGGCCCTGGAGGCCTTTGAGTCCGGCCGCGCCGCCCTTCCTCCCCTGCCGCCCTCCAGGTCCGGAGCCGCGGCGGCTGAAAGCCCGGTTCAGGACCCGGACCGGACTCAGGAAACAGCAAAAGAACCCCTTGCCTCTTCTCTGAATCGTTCTGTTTCTCAAAACCATTCGGTTTCAGAGAAGCCGAAGGCAGCTCAGAGACCTTCGTTTGTTCAGAAGCCCCCGGCTTCTGCCGCATCGGACCTTCCCTTCGTATTTGAAGACAGAAGAGCAAACGCCGGTCCCGGACCGGAGACGGATCTGAACAGGGAGTATAAAAAGCCCATGGTCCACGACCTTGTCTCTTCGGAGGAGGGACCCGGGGAGGAGGCCCGTCATCCTGCTGTCAAAGAGACCGGCGCCGGGCGCACCGAAACCGCCGGTCATCCTGCTGCCGCGGAGACCGGAGCCGAGCACACCGAAACGGAGCAGATGCGGCTGTCAGACCTCCTTCCGGACATGGACCAGACAGAGGACGACCGTCTGCTCAGCTCCGGCAAGGCGGAAAAATTCAAGTACATCGGCCAGGTTTTCGGAACCTACTGGCTGATCGAATATGAAAAGCAGCTGCTGATCATCGACCAGCACGCGGCCCATGAAAAGGTCAACTATGAGCGGATCATGCGGAGGATCGAGAGGGAACATCCCGCGCTCGATTCGTCGGGCACTGTCCACGATGCCTCCCCGGAGGCCTATCTGGCCCTGGACCGTCTCCTGGAGGAGGACGCGGACCGGACATCCGCAGGGGAGCTGACGGACTCCGGACCTGAAAACCGGGCCCCCCAAGGGGCTTCTCCGGTCTTTGTGGCCTCCCAGCAGCTTCTTCCCCCCATCGTCATTCGCTTCAGCGGCAGGGAGGAGTCCGCCTATCTGCAGTTTAAGAGCGTATTCGCCGCCATGGGCTATGAGATCGAGGAATTCGGGAGCGGGGCCTACACGATCCGGGCTGTCCCTGCCGAGCTCTTCGGCCGGTCCGCGGACAGTCTGCTGCGGGAGACCCTGGAGGAGATCATGAACGAGCGGATCAGCGGAACGCCCAGGGCGATCATCTCCAAGGTCGCGTCCATGTCCTGCAAGGCTGCCGTCAAGGGCAACAACCGCCTGTCCGAGACAGAGGCCCGGGCCCTGATCGGAGAGCTCCTGACCCTGGACAATCCCTATCACTGCCCCCACGGCAGGCCCACCATGATCGTCATGAACCAGCACGAGATGGACAGGAAATTCCGCAGGATCGTCTGACGCGGCGAAAGTGCGCGATTCTTCACCAGGCACTTTCCGCGCTCCCGGCGCTGGATAAACAATCCGGCACTGGATAGACAATTCTGCGCTGGATAAACAATCCGGCACTGGATAGACAATTCTACACTGGATAAAAAATCCGGCACTGGATGATAATTCCGGCACCGGATCACATTTTGACACAGGATAACAATGAGGACCCGCAGGGGATCCTCATCGCACCCTGCCGGCCCTGTCCTGCCGGCGGATCGCGAGGCAGCATATGCATGAAATCAATACCGGGGCAGGCGTCAGCAGACCGCCCCTCGTCATCATAGCCGGTCCCACGGCGACCGGAAAAACATCCGCCTCCGTCGCCCTGGCGGAGAGACTGGGCGGCAGCATCATCTCCGCGGATTCCATGCAGGTCTATCGCGGCATGGACATTGGGTCCGCCAAGGTCACTAAGGAGGAGAGGAGAGGGATCCCCCACTACCTGATCGACGAGGTGGATCCGACCCAGGAGTGGAATGTCGTCCGTTTCCAGCGGGAGGCGGAACTGGCCGTGGAAAAGATCCGGTCGGAGGGAAGGCTGCCCTTCCTTGTGGGCGGCACCGGTTTTTATATCCAGGCCCTCCTCTACGGAATCGATTTCACGGAAATGGACAGCGACAGGACCCTGCGGGAATCCCTGGAGGAGGAAGCCCGCCGGCTGGGGCCTGAGTCCCTCTATAAGAGGCTGCAGGAGACCGATCCGGAAGCCGCCGGCGCCATCCACCCCAACAATGTCAAGCGGATCATCCGGGCGCTGGAATTTGCCCAGAAAAGCGGGGGAGACCGGATCTCGGACCACAATGCCAGGGAGAGACAGCGGACCCCTGCCTATGATGCCGTCTTCTTTGTATTTACCATGGACCGGGAAAGACTCTATGCCAGGATCGATTCCAGGGTGGACCGGATGATGGAGATGGGACTGGTCGATGAGGTGAAGAGGCTCAAGGCCTTGGGACTTACGGCAGAGGATGTCTCCATGCAGGGGATCGGCTACCGGCAGATCCTGCGGGCCCTGGACGGCGAGTACCCCATGGAGGAGGCCGTCCGTCTCATCAAACGCGATTCCCGGCACTTTGCCAAGAGGCAGCTGACCTGGTTTCGCAGGGAAAAGGAGGTCACCTGGATCGACCTCGATCTCTATGAGAACGAAGAGGCCCTGCTGGACAGTCTGGAGGCTGAGATCCGCCGCAGACTGGACCTGTGACCCGGCCCGGGCCATGAATGACCTTTCAGCCGGCAGGCCCGCGCCTTCCGAACAGCCCCTGCGCGGGAGGACCGGCCGGAACAGACAGGCCTGAATGCGGCGCCTCAGGAACTTTTAACCAATACTATTAAAAAAACTGTTCACCGCCTTATACTGCCTTTTTTACGGGGGATGAATAGTTGCTGACCAATGAGAGAGAAGTATGACGGATTCAAATTTTTTCAATAAAGATATGACACTTGCAGACCAGTATGCCGCCTTCGGCATTTCCAGGGAGGTCCTTGATTTCGCCGCCCCGGTCCTGGCAGACCTCCGCGCCCGCTTCGACGCCATCGACGAGACGGCTGAATACAATCAGCTGCGCGTGATCCGGGCCATGCAGGAAAACCACATCGGGGAGGCCCACCTCAAGGGAACGACCGGCTACGGCTATGACGACATAGGGCGTGACGGCCTGGAGAAGGTCTACGCATCCTATTTCGGCACTGAGGATGCCCTTGTCCGGCCCCAGATCACCTGCGGGACCCACGCCCTGGCCCTGGCCCTGATGGGAAACCTGCGCCCCGGAGATATCCTGGTCTCCGCGGCCGGCAAGCCCTATGACACCCTGGAAGAGGTCATCGGGATCAGGCCCTCCCGCGGGTCCCTGGCGGAATACGGGATCTCCTACCGGCAGGTGGACCTGCTGGCAGACGGAAACTTTGATTTTGAGGGCATCAGGACCCTCCTGGAGGAGGACAGGGACCACAGGATCCGCCTGGTCACGATCCAGCGGTCCAAGGGCTATCAGACCCGGAGGACCCTTTCCGTCCGCCAGATCGGAGAGGCCATCTCTTTTATCAAGTCCCTGCGCCCCGATGTCCTGTGCATGACGGACAACTGCTACGGAGAATTTGTCGAGCGGATCGAGCCCTCCCATGCGGGGGCGGACATGGTCGTCGGGTCCCTGATCAAAAACCCGGGCGGCGGACTGGCCCCCGTCGGCGGATATATAGCCGGCCGGCGGGAATGTGTGGAGAACGCCGCTGTGCGGCTGACCTCCCCGGGCCTTGGCAAGGAGGTCGGCCCCTCTCTGGAAGTCCTGCCCTCCCTTTACCAGGGCTTCTTTATGGGGCCCACCGTGACCGCATCCGCCCTCAAGGGAGCGATCTTTGCCGCCTGCCTCTATGAGCGCCTTGGTTTCTCTGTCCTGCCAGACGGACAGGAATCCAGACACGACATCATCCAGTCCATCACCTTCGGCAATCCCGAGGGCGTCATCGCCTTCTGCCAGGGAATCCAGGCATCCTCCCCGGTCGACAGCTTTGTCCAGGCCTTCCCGGCCCCCATGCCCGGCTATGACAG
The DNA here is from genome assembly GCA_002394525.1 of Lachnospiraceae bacterium UBA4317. Next base: position 7,384 of record DGUF01000216.1, read on the forward strand.
CGACGTGATCATGGCTGCCGGTGCCTTCGTGTCCGGCTCCTCCATCGAGCTGAGCGCGGACGGTCCCATAAAACCTCCTTATGCTGTCTATTTCCAGGGAGGACTGACCTGGCCCCACGCCAGACTCGGCATCCTCAGAACTGTTCAGAATTTCCTGGACCGGGGCCTGGTGACACTATAAGAGAGCGGAATCGTGCCCGGCTCCCTTGTAGACTTTGGCGGAACATGTCAACCCTCTTTCCACGATACAGGAAAATGGTTGCAGTTCAGACCCTGCTGAAACTCGAGGTGTTTTGCGCGATCCTCAGCGCAAAACCCGAGTTGAACGGCGTTCAGCGCTCGCGTAGCATATAACAATGCTTCGCATTGTCGAATCGCTGAACGCGGCGTTACATGTACACGCCCTTAGAAGGGGCGTGTACAGTAACGGAAACACCTGCTGCAGAGTTCCTGCCCTGTTTTTTTCTTGACCATGGTCCGCTGACAATTTAAAATAAAATGTGATTATCCTTTTCTGCCCGGAGAACAGAAAGGATAGATTATGAATCATATTTATGTAACCGAGATCGAAGACCTTCAAAAACAGGAACAGCCCTATGAGCGGTTTCTGTCCTGCGGGGCGGGGAGCCTGACCAATGCGGAGCTGCTCGCGATCATCCTCAGGACCGGAACAAAGGAAAAAAACGCGGTGGACCTGAGCCGGGAGATCCTGGGGTTCTTCCGGGAGGGGGCGACCGACCTCTCTGCCCTCCACCAGCTGACCCGGGAGGACCTGATGACCATCCAGGGAATCGGAGAGGTCAAGGCGGTCAAGATCCTGTCCCTGGCCGAGATATCCAGAAGGCTCGTCCGGGAGCGGGCCGGCAGAAACCTTGTCTTCAGCAGCCCGTCCTCCGTCGCGGAGTACTATATGGAGGACCTGCGCCATCTGGAAACAGAGACTGCCATGCTCGTCATGCTGGACAACCGGCTCGGACTGATCAGGGAGGAGATCCTCTCTCTGGGGACGGTCAACTGTACCCTGCTCTCTCCCAGAGAGGTTTTTGTGCGCGCTCTCAGATGGGGCGCTGTCAACATCATGCTCCTCCACAATCACCCAAGTGGGGACCCGACCCCCAGCAGCATGGATATGCAGATCACGGAGAGGATCAGCAGGGCCGGCTGCCTTCTGGGGATCCATCTGATCGACCATCTGGTGATCGGCGATCTCTCTTATACCAGCCTTCGCGAATGCGGCTGCATCACAGGTTATGACATGCCGGAAAGCCCGGAGGGACTGGAAGACTTTTTTGGAGACGTATTTTGAGTAAACGACCAGTGAGAAATAACAGGATCAATAAGAGGGCGGAGGCGGCCCTGAAAGCGGGCCGCCGCCGGTCTTATTTGCTTGCCATTTTGAGCATCGTGCTTGCGGGGACGCTGATTTTTCAGCTCTATAACCTGCAGATCGTCAACGGCGAAAAATATCTCTCGGACTTTGAGAAGAGCATACGCCGGACCGTGGTCACCCGGGGCAAGCGCGGGAGGATCCTCGACAGCACCGGCAAAAAGGTCCTGGCGGAGACCATCTCCTCCTACAATATCACCATGAATGACCTGACGGAGGACTCCACCCGGGACAACTCCCTGCTCAATGACCGCATCAGAGAGGTCATTGAGATCGTCGAGAAGAACGGCGGCAGCATGGCGCGCGATTTCAGCATCCAGCTCGTCGGCGGCAGCTATTACTTCAAGGAGATGGGAGAGACCGCCAAAAAGCGTTTCCTGGCGGACATCTACGGCCACGCCGACCCGGCTGACCTGACCGAGGAGGAGGAGACCAGGGAGGCGGACGAGGTCATCAATGACCTGGCGGACCGCTACGGGATCAGCACCTCCGAAAATGATAACCGCGAGGAACTCCTCGACCTGGTCATCGCCCGCTACAATCTGAGCCTGAATTATTACCAGAAATACATCTCGACCGTCCTGGCCAGGGACATCCCCGAAAAGACCAAAAAGGCCATCGAGGAACGGTTCTCTTCCAGCGAGGACGGCATCCAGATCGAAGAGGAGATGGTCCGCCGCTACTGCGATGACGCCATTTACTTCAGCAATATCATCGGCTATACCGGTGAGGCGGATGAGGAATTCCTGGCGGAGGAGGAACACAGCGGAACAGACGAAAACGGCCACCCCCTCTACCAGGTCGGAGATATGATCGGTCTGGCGGGCATCGAGGCCTCCCAGGAGGAGATCCTGCACGCGGTGAGCGGCCAGGAGACCTTCAACGTCGACAACATCGGCCGCATCACGGACGAGCCGGTCGACAACGCAGAGGTCTCTGTGAGCGAACAGAGCTACAGTCCGACAGACGGCAGGGATGTCTGCCTGACCATCGATTATGACCTGCAGAAAAGCACCTATCTGATCATTGAGGACAACCTGCGCTCGATCATCCTCAACAAGCTCCGGGATTCGATCATCGACCAGGTGATCTCGGAGGACGAGAGCGGAAACAACATTACCATCCCGGTCAGCAATGTCTACACATCCTGCCTGTGCAACATCCTGGACAGCACCCATTTCACGTCCAAGGAGGCCAGCGATACGGAGAAGGAGGTGGCGGAGAGCTTCCAAAGCTTCCGCCTGCACCGGAGCCGGGAGATCCTGGACGAGATCTCCAACGGCAGGAATATCCTCAAGAACGTCAGCCTGGAAATGCGGTTTTACCAGAAGCTCCTGGCGCAGGCCATGTTCGACTACGGTGTCCTGACCGCCGAGGCAAATGAATCCTACGCCTCCAACGAGGTCTTCAAATCCTGGGACAAGGAGGAGGTTTCCTTCTACGACCTGATCCAGGAGACGATCCGGAAGGGCTGGGTCGACAGCTCCTGCCAGTATCTGGAGCTCGAAGACTCAGATCCGGATGAAGAGGAGCTCTATGAAGGGATCACCACCTTCTTCAAGAATGTGATCGGGGCGGACAGCCATTCCCTCAATGACAGGGATATGCGCAACGCCTTCTACAAGTATCTGATCATCAATCAGGAGGTCACAGGCGACCAGGTCTGCCAGCTTCTGCTGGACCAGGAGATCGTCGAGATCTCCGATGAGGAGCGGGAGAGCTTCGATTACGAGTGGGGCGAGACAGCCTTCCAGTTTATGTACAACCGGATCAGGGACATGGACCTGACCCCCGCCCAGCTCCACCTCTATCCCTCCACCGCTTCCGCTGTCGTGACCGATCCGGAATCCGGCAATGTCCTGGCCCTGGTTTCCTATCCCGGCTATGATCCCAACAGGATCAGGGACGAGTCCTATTACCGCCAGCTGATGAATGACCCCGCCAAGCCCCTTCTCAACTACGCGACCCAGCAGCTGACGGCCCCCGGCTCCACCTTCAAGATGGTCACGGCGACGGCCGCCCTCAGCGAGGGGGTCGTCACGATCCGGGATACTGTCGAATGCAAAAAGAAGGGGACCTTCACAAAGGTCAAGGATGATCCCAATCCTCCCAAGTGCTGGATCTATCCCGGCAGACATAAAAAACAGAATCTGGAGGGCGCCATCGCTAATTCCTGCAATATGTATTTCTATGAGATGGGATACCGGCTGGCGACCCACAATGAAAACCCGGCGGAAGACGATTACAGCTACGACTACGATGAGGACGACGAGGACGATGACGACGACGAGGACAGCGAGTCCGGAAGCGGCGCCTACGACAACCTCTTCGGTATCGAGCGCATCCAGAAATACGCTGCCATGTACGGCCTCGATTCGCCTTCCGGCGTGGAGATCAGTGAATCGGATCCCCAGATGCTGTCCAGCGACCCCATCCGCGGCGCGATCGGTCAGGATACAAACGCCTATTCCACGGCCAGCCTGGCACGCTATATCACCGGTGTTTCCAACCGCGGGACCGACTACCAGCTGACCCTGATCAAAAGTATCGAGACAGAGGACGGCAGGCAGTCCAGACACGAGCCCTACATCAGCCACACCATTGACCTGGAGACAGACCAGTGGAACAGCATCCACAGGGGCATGCGCCGTGTGGCCACCGGCTACTCCGCCTTCAATGTGCTCTGGGAATATCCGGTCGCGGGCAAGACCGGCACCGCCCAGCAGAAGGACATGCCGGACAATGCCCTCTTCGTCGGATATGCCCCCTACTATGAACCGGATGCATGGAATGCCGAGGAGATGGCTGAAAAGGACAAGATCGCCCTGGCCGTCCGCATCCCCAACGGATATACCTCCGACCACGCGGCAGCCCTGGCGGCTGATGTGATGAGATATTTCTACTATCCGGATCAGCTGGATCAGATCGTTGATCAGATCGTTCTGGAAAAGGAAGGCGCGGGCAACTGATCGAATTCGAGACGGTCTGAACAGTTACCTGATCGTCCGACTGGAGAAGACAATTATGCTTGATACCTTTTCGTTCAAAAAACTTGATTTTCTTCTGATCGCCCTGGTGTGCGCTCTGAACTACTGCGGTCTGCTGGCCATCCGCCACGCCGCTCCGGACCTCTACCGCCGGCAGCTGCTGGGATTTATCATAGGCGCGGCCCTGATGCTGGTCGTATCCGTTTTCGACTATCACTACATATTGAAGCTTCACTGGCTGCTCTATGCCGCCGCGATCGCCCTGCTGGTCCTGGTCCTGTCCGTCGGCAGTTCCGGAGGCGGGGCCCAGCGATGGATCTCACTCTTCGGCATTACCTTTCAGCCCTCCGAAGCCGCAAAAATCCTGTTGATTTTATTTTTTGCAGAGTTCATAATACGGTACAGGCAGAGGATGGTCCTTCCCCTGCATCTGGCCGCCTGCATCGCCCTGATCCTGCCTCCGGTCTATCTGATCTATAAGGAACCGGACCTGTCCACCAGTATCATGGTCATCCTGATCTTCTGTGTCATGATCTTTACAGGCGGGCTGGAGTGGCCGATCGTAGTGGCGACGCTGGCAGCTGTCATCCCCTCCTTCCTCTGGGTCATCCATGAGGCAGTCCAGGGGGACAGCAGGATCCTGTCCGAATACCAGCAGAACAGGATCCTGGCCTGGCTCCATCCGGAGAGCTTCGCGGATTCCACTGCTTATCAGACCATTAATTCCATGACTGCGATCGGGTCGGGCGGCCTGTACGGGCGGGGCAGCCAGGAGGTCAACTCCCTGCTCAACACAGGATATATTTCCGAATCACAGACCGACTTTATTTTCACCGTGATCGGAGAGACCTTCGGCTTCATAGGCTGCTGCGCTGTCATACTTCTGATTTTCCTGATCACGTTCAAGTGCTTTCTGATCGCGGCCAGGGCAGCCGACGGCCAGGGCAGGATCATTGCGGCCGGCATGGGCTCCTGGATCGGCTTCCAGAGCTTTCTCAACATCGGTGTCGCGACCGGTCTTTTACCCAATACCGGCATCCCGCTTCCTTTTGTGAGCTACGGACTGACAAGTCTGGTCTGTCTTTATGCCGGGATAGGCTTCGTACTCAATGTCCGCATGCAGGAGTAAACGCTCCGCAGCAAACCGGAGGCAGCAAACCAGAGGTTTGCCGGATGCGGCGCGCAGGATTCGCGAACAGGTTCCGGACATAATAATCTGACGGCAGGCTGTTCCTGCTTATTTGACATCATGATCGTACTGGAGAGGTGAACATATGAGGATCGCATTGATCGCACATGACGCAAAGAAAAAGCTTATGCAGAATTTCTGCATCGCGTACAGAGGAATACTCGCCAAAAATGATGTCTGCGCCACCGGAACGACCGGCCGTCTGATCGAGGAGGTGACCAACCTCACCATCCACAAACAGCTGGCGGGACATCTGGGAGGTATGCAGCAGATCGGCGCCCAGATCGAGCACAACGAGATCGACCTGGTGATCTTTCTGCGCGATCCGCTGACAGCCAAAAGGCATGAACCGGACGTCAATATCGTCGTCCGGCTCTGCGATATGCACAACATTCCTCTGGCTACCAACCTTGCCACCGCCGAGCTCCTGATCAAATCCCTTGACCGGGGCGACATGGAGTGGAGAGAAATCTATAAATAATAGACCTGGTATAAAACAGATTTGCAGAAAAAAAGGAATCTGATGAACAATAACAAGCGAACTCTGATCACTTCCCGTACAGACAAATGCGGAAAGAGCGTTTTTCTGTACGGGAGGTTTTTGTGTGCGGTCATGACAGTCCTTGTGGCGATATCCGCCTCCGGCTGCAGCCGCGGCTATATTTCTTCTTATAATGACAACATCAACAGAAACAGCTTTTCCCTGACGGAAGTTTCCGCCGATTATATCGGAAAGGTGCCGCTGTTCGCCGCTGAAATCTGCGTCCCCGGAGAGGGCGCGGCCCTGGATATCGGCAGCAATAAAGCCTCCGGTCTCTTTGACCTGGAGAATGGAAAAACCCTCATAGAGAACAATATCACCAAAAAGATTTATCCGGCCAGCACGACCAAGATCATGACCGCTCTTCTGGCCATTAAGTACGGAAAAATGGATACCATGCTCAAAGCCTCCTCCAGGGTCGCCAATCTGGAGTGGGAGGCCCAGAGGATCGGGATTGAAAAGGGGGACAGGATGACCCTGGACCAGGCCCTCCACTATCTGATGGTCTATTCCGCCAATGACGCCGCCGTCATGATCGCGGAGGAGATCGGAGGCGGCAGCTATGACAGGTTCATAGAGATGATGAACGAAGAGGCTGCCAGGATCGGCGCGACGCGGACCCACTTTGTGAATCCCCACGGTCTCCACAGCAAAAATCATTATACGACAGCCTATGATCTCTTCCTGATCTTTCAGGAGTGCCTAAAATACGAGGAGTTCCGCGAACTGATCAGGTATGACTACTACAGCACAGTCTTTCACGACAAGGACGGCAATATCAGGGCGATCGAGATCCCCTCGACGGACAGCTACCTGCTGGGGTCTGTAAAAGCTCCCGAAAACATCCGCGTGATCGGCGGAAAGACCGGCACGACCGACCAGGCCGGCAGCTGTTTGATCATCCTTTCCACCAATGAGAGCGGAAAAGAATTTGTCTCCGTCGTCATGGGCGCTCCCGATTCCGGGTCCCTCTACAAGTCCATGAACCGCCTGCTCAAAAAGGAGCGGGGACAGTAACAGACAGAAAATCCCGGAAATCCGTCGGGATGAATTGTAACCGGGATCTGAGCAGAAGCGTCTGTTCTGATAACAACAGTTGTATTTTTGACCTGATTCAACTATAATCTAATTGAATCGTTAATAACGTAAAATTTCACGCAGACGCAGGAGTACCTTTCTGACTGCGTGGTAAATTTAAAAATTTTAGGAGGTTTCATCAAAATGGTTCATCTGATCACCGGCAACAAGGGCAAAGGAAAGACGAAGTGGATGCTGGACAAAGCCAACACCGATATCAAGGATATCCTCGGCAGCATCTGCTATCTGGACAAGAGCGCGCAGCACATGTATGAACTCAACAACAGGATCCGCCTTGTCATCGTACCTGATTACAATATCGATAACTGTGATCAGTTCCTTGGCTTTGTCAGCGGTATCATCTCTCAGGACCACGATCTGGAACAGATGTATTTCGACAGCTTTCTCAAGATCGCACATCTTGAAGGTGAGGACATCACCAAAGCGCTGCTCAAGCTGGAGAAGATCAGTAAGGCTTCCGGAGTGAATTTCTATATCAGCGTATCGCTCGATGACCATGAAATTCCGGAAGAACTCAAAGATTTCATCACTGTCGCGCTTTGATTTTCAGGCATTTGTCCGCCTGTGGACAGCCTGGACGGATCAATACAGCAGGGACGGGCAGGGGCCGGGTTCAACCGCCCCTGCCTGCTTTTTCCCCGGATTCAGGGAAGTGATTTTCCCCGGATTCAGGGAAGTGATTTCTCTGACAGGGTCAGGGATAGTTCAAAGGCTTCAGCAGGACTTCGAGAATGAATATGCACAAAGTCATGGAACTGAGCTATGAAGAATAAAAAAAGCGAGCGGCGCCGCCGTTTACCCAGGGTGGAAAATATTGATATCGGTATGATCATTTTTTTCATCATTCTGGTTTACATACTCCTGAGTGTCTTCATGTATGTGACCTCAAGAAAGACAGAACTCTATGAGGTACGCATGGGAACTCTCTCGGACAACAGAGTCTACCGGGGAATCGCCCTGCGCCAGGAATCGCTGGTCAGGAGCAAATATACCGGCACAGTCAACTACTACAACCGGGAATGTGACCGGATCAAGGTCGGCGGACTGGCCTATTCAGTCGATGAGAAGGGAGAGATCGCTGACTATGCCGATGCGGATATGCTGGCCATGGATTATTTTTCCCGCGCCGATCTGGACCAGTTCCGCGGCCAGGTGATCAGCTTTGTCTCCGATTTTGATCCCGCCAGATTCTATACGGTCTACGATTTCAAGAGCGCCTCCTCGAGCCAGGCGCAGAAGATCAGCAACCGGGCGATCCTGGCCGGGATCAAGGATCTCAAGTCTACGACGCTCCACGCCGTGGCCGCCAGGGATACCGGTTCGATCGTATACTCCTATGACAATTACAACGGAAAGACCTTTGAAAAGCTCACCGCGGAGGACTTTGACAGCTCCTCCTGCAAAAAGGTCCAGCTCAAAAACGGCCAGAAGATCCGGGAGGGCAAGCCCGCCTACCGGATCGTCACAGATGAAAACTGGTCGATCGCCATCAAGGTGGATTCACAGGAGACTGCCAGCCAGCTCCTGGAGGAAGAGTACGTTGAGGTCCGTTTCCTGAAAAACGGTTTCCAGTCCTGGGCCTCGGTCGGCAGCAAGGAGGACGGCGACGGAAACTATTTTGTGAGCCTGACCTTTTCCAACTCCATGGAAGCCTTCTGCATGGACAGATTCATCGATATTGAGATCCTTTCCAACCAGAAGAAGGGACTCAAGGTCCCTGCCTCCTCGATCACCGAGGGCGAGTTTTTCCTTGTGCCCAAGGACTATGTCATTGAGGGGACCAACGGGCAGACAGGAGTCCTGGTCAGATTCTACAAGGACGCCGGAGACGCCGCCAGCAGCGGCACCCGCTTTGTCGCCTCCGTCCCCTACAGTGAAACGGAGGACTACTATTATCTGGACAATTCCGTCCTCAAGGAGGGCATGATCCTGGAAAAACAGGACTCTCAGGACCAGTACACGCTCAGCCGCAAGGAAAAGATGATCGGCGTATACTACATCAACAAGGGCTACCCTGATTTCCGCCAGGTCAACGTCAACATGCAGGACAAGGAGTACGCGATCGTCGAGCCCAACGAGCTCTATGGTCTGCAGGAATATGACTATATCGTCCTGCATGCCGATTCCGTCCACTTCAACAATTACCAGTAGGGCCCCGGCCGGGCAGCCGGAGCCGGACTGTAAAGGAGATTTGATTTCATGATAGCTGATAATATCTCTTCCGTAGAAGAGCGCATCCAGGCCGCCTGCGCCAGGTCCGGCCGGTCCCGGGAGGATGTGACCCTGATCTGTGTGACCAAGACCATGCCTGTCTCCGACCTTCAGCAGGCCTATGACGCCGGCCAGAGGTCCTTCGGGGAAAACCGCGTCCAGGAGATCAATGAAAAATTCCCACAGCTTCCCCGGGATATCCGCTGGCATATGATCGGACATCTGCAGCGCAACAAGGTCCGCTACCTCATGGACAAGGCAGTCATGATCCACAGCGTCGACAGCGCGGCGCTTGCGCAGACCATCAGCCGCGAGGCGGTCAGGGCCGGCCGTGTCATGGACATCCTGCTGGAGGTCAACGCGGCGGGAGAGGAGAGCAAATTCGGCCTGGGCTATGAGGACGTCCTTCCCCTGATCAGGGAGATCGCCCCCCTGCCCGGTATCCGAATCTGCGGCCTGATGACCGTCCCTCCCTACACGGATGACCCCGAGACCAGCCGCCCGTTTTTTAAAAAACTGCGGGAATTAGCTGTTGACATCACCAGCCAATCCATTGATAATGTGTCTATGCATATCCTTTCCATGGGAATGACCGGTGATTTTGAGGTCGCCATCGAAGAGGGTGCCACCCACATCCGCGTCGGAACCGCGATCTTCGGAAAGCGGAATTACGCGGTCTGACCCGGTAATGTGATCTGAAAATAGAATAAATACTTTCCTGTAACGGAGGAATCTGATATGAGTGTAATGGATAAACTGATCAACGCCATGAAGTTTAATGACGATCCCTATGATGAAGAAAATGAGGGCGAGGAAGGAGAGTACTTCGACGAAGCCCCGGAAAAAGAGGAACCTGCATTCGATAAAGAGGAAGATGAGATGGAAGAACTTGAAAACAGCGCTGCAATGAGAAATTCCCGCAGACGTCCTGCCCCCGAGAGGGAGAGCGCCCCTGCTCCCCGCCCCTCTGTCAAGCGGCAGTACAATGAGTCCGGCATGGAGGTCTGCATCGTCAAGCCCACCTCCGTCAACGATGCCCGTGACGTCACGGACCTCATCCTGGCAGGCAGCACCGTTGTCCTGAACCTGGAGGGTCTGGATGTCGATATCGCCCAGCGGATCATCGATTTCACCTCCGGCTCCTGCTACGCGGTCCAGGGAAATGTCATGAAGATCTCCCATTATATCTTTGTGATCACTCCCTCGTCGGTCGACATCAGCGGAGACATCTCCACGCCCGCGGGAGCTGACCAGGACGGAAGCGCCGCGCTCGACATGCCCTTTACCGGCAGGTAAAGCCCGGCTCATACAGACTTACGATTGCCATGGCAGCAATGCTGTCATGGCTTCTTTGCTGTAAAGTAACTCCATAAAAAACGATTTCGTGCAATTAAGGAAACAGAAAATGACCAATACCGATGCCGCAAAAAAGGCTCCGGGACCCGGTCCGGGCCCCGCGATCCTTCTGATCTGCCTGCTGGTCGCGCTCGACCAGGTGACCAAGTACTTAGCCGTAAAATACCTGGGAGGCGGGGGCTCGATTCCCCTGATCCCCGGCGTTCTGGAGCTGACCTTTGTAAAGAACACCGGGGCCGCCTTCGGCATATTCCAGAACGGCCGCATCTTCTTTTTTGCGACCACTGCGGCCGCCCTGGCCTTTATCACATACGCCCTGATCAAAATGCCCCGCAGCAGCCATTACCGGCCCCTGCGGATCTGCCTGTATTTTATTGCGGCCGGGGCCATAGGCAACCTGATCGACAGGATCCTCCTGGCCTATGTGCGCGATTTCATCTACTTTTCCCTGATCGACTTTCCGGTCTTCAATGTGGCGGACATCTACATCACCTGCTCCGCCTTTGCCCTGATCTACCTGACGCTGGTTTATTACAAGGATGAAAATGACTTTTCATTCCTGACCGGGAAGGAGGGCTGACCTTCATGATGACCCCTGAAAACGCACCTGCCTGCAAAGAAATAAGCCAGGAAGATCCTTTTGGAGCGGATCCCGGCCTTTTCGCAGATGCAGATTCTGGCCTTCCCACAGATACTGATTCTGACCTACCTGCGGATATGGATCGAGGGCCTTCCGCTCACATGGACTCTGACTTTTCTGCAGAGACAGATTCTGACCTTCCCATAGATCCAGGATCTGACCTTTCCGCCGATTCGGAAGACAGCGGGGACGACCGGGAGGACGCGGAGGCAGGAGACCGTTTTTCCTTTATTATTTCGCCGGAAGAGGAGGGACAGCGCATCGACAAGATCCTGGCAGCCCGCATTCCGGGCCAGTCCAGGTCCTATCTCAAGAGGCTGATCAAGGAGGAGTGCATCAGGGTTTCCGGCAAGGCCGTAAAGCCAAGCGCCGGCGCGGCGGTGGGAGAGGAGGTCACAGTCCTGCTGCCTGTCCGCATGCTTCCGGACATCCTGCCGGAAAATATCCCTCTGGACATCCTCTATGAGGACCGGGACGTCCTTGTAATCAATAAGCCCAAGGACATGGTCGTCCACCCCGCGGCCGGCCACTACACGGGGACCCTGGTCAATGCGGTCCTGTGGCACTGCGGCGACAGCCTGTCCGGCATCAACGGCGTCCTGCGTCCCGGGATCGTCCACAGGATCGACAAGGACACGACCGGCAGCATCATTGTCTGCAAAAACGACGCCGCCCACCGGAGCATAGCAGACCAGCTGGCCTGCCACTCGATCGTCCGCAAATACCACGCGATCGTTCTGGGCAATATCAAAGAGGACACCCTGACCATCTCCGAACCCATCGGCCGCGACCCCTCTGACCGCAAAAAGATGGCAGTCCGCCCCGACGGCAAGAGGGCCGTCACCCACGTCCGCGTCCTGGAAAGGTTCGGGGACTACACCCTCATAGAGTGCCGGCTCGAGACGGGCCGCACCCATCAGATCCGGGTCCACATGGCCTGGTGCAGGCATCCCCTGCTGGGAGACACCGTATATTGGAGCAAAAAGAAATCTCCCTTTGTGACATACGGGCAGTGCCTGCACGCCTCCATCCTGGGCTTTGTCCATCCCGTCACCGGGGACTATATAGAGACAGAGGCTCCGCTTCCCGCCTATTTCCGGAAGATCCTGGATCATCTGAGGCTCAGGTCCAACTGAAAACCCGGTTTGAACGAAGCGGACACACTTGTGAAACCAGTTTGTCGCGCACTGCATAGCACATTGTCAATGCCAGACTGTTACAATGCCAGTCCTGTTATCGCCGCGCGCAACGTTACATGTACACGCCCTTCAAGGGGCGTGAACAGTAACACACTGTGCTGGAGACGATGCATTAGAATTGACTAACTATTTGCTTTTTACATTTCCTGAGGCTATAATGAAGGGTGCGATATGATTGCGCAAAAGCGGAATGATCCTTCCGGACCAGAGGACAGGGGGGAATTTCCGGCGCGCGACCCCGAAATATATACTGACATAGGGCATCATTGCCCTACATGGAGGTGAATATGAATACGATTATTACAATAGGAAGACAGTACGGTTCCGGCGGCCGCGAGATCGGCAAAAAGCTCGCCGAGCATTACGGGATCAAGTTTTACGATAAAGAACTTCTTGCGCTGGTTGCAAAAGAGAGCGGGTACTGCAAGGAGATCATCCAGAGAGAGGATGAGCGGCCCACCAGCTCCTTCCTTTACAACCTGGTCATGGACAGCTATACCTTCGGCCACGGGGCAGCCGCCGCGTTTACGGACATGCCTCTGAGCCAGAAGGTCTTCCTGGCCCAGTTCGAGACCATCAAGTCCCTGGCGGAAAAAGGCCCCTGCGTCTTTATCGGCCGCTGCGCTGATGAGGCCCTTTCCGAGCGGGATGATGTCTTCAATGTCTTTATCCACGCCTCCGAGGAGTTCAGGATCAACCGGGTCCGGACCTACCCCGAATATACCGAGCAGGAGCAGAATGGAAAGAGGATCACGGACTTCATGGCCAAGATCGACCGCCAGCGCCAGAGCTACTACAACTACTACGCATCGGGCAAATGGGAAGAGGCCTCGACCTACAATATGACACTCGATTCCTCCCTGTTCGGGATCGACGGGACCGTTGCCCTGCTGATCAAGGTGATCGACCAGCTGGAAGAAGCACGCAAAGAAAAGACGGAATAACAAAAGAGGTATTGAAAGTTGAAACGAAATGAACTTTTCAAAAAGACCGGAATCTGCTTTACAGCCCTTGCGCTCTCCGCGATGGTTTCCGCGGCAGGCCCTGCAGCGTCTGTATATGCGGCAGATTATTATGGAGGTGTCGGCGCAGGAGGGACGGATTCTCTGACAGGCGGTTCCGTTTTTGACGGCCCGTCAGACTGGTCTGACAGCTCTGCCGACGGCATGATGCAGGAGGGAGCGGGAGAGCCTCTCTATGAGGGTTCTATGTTTGGAAACGGATCCGTCCCCGGCATCATCCTTGCGCCCGGACTTGCCGGACCTGCTCAGCAGGAGACGGTCCAGCAGGAAGCGGCGGCTTCGGCTGCTCCGCAGAACACGGATCCCGCTCTGGCCAACGACCCCGCGCTGGCACCCACGGACCAGCCCGCAGCTGAGGTCATGCCTCCAACATCATCCAATACGGCCACCACGGCTCCCGCCAGTGAAGACGGGGAGAAGGATCCCTCCGGCAATAAGGACGGCGAAGGCGGATCGGGCGAGGACGAGGAAAATTCCGGAACCGGATCGGACACAGGAGAGTCCGGAGAAGAGGGAGGGAAGACGACCGACCCTGACGACGATGATCAGGGAAGCGGCAAAACCGATCCCTCGACCGGAGACAGTGCTGCAGACGATACTGCCTCCACAGGAGACAGCGCGAAGGACAATACTGCCTCCACAGGAGACAGCAAAAAGGACGACAGCTCCTCCTCGGGAGACAGCAAAAAAGACGACAGTTCCTCCACTGGAGACAGCAAAAAAGACGACAGTTCCTCCTCGGGAGACAGCAAAAAGGACGACAGTTCCTCCGCGGGGGACAGCAAAAAGAATGACAGCTCCTCCACAGGAGACAGCAAAAAGGATGAGGCCTCCACAGGCGGCAGCACAAAGGACGACGCCGCACAGGCAGGCACCAATACAGGCAGCAGCAGGAAAAGGCCTTCCTTCTTTGACAATGTTCCCATGCCGGACAATATGGATATGGACTCCGGGGACAGCACGAACAGCGGGGTTCCCTTCGTAGTCCCGCCTTCACCGGTCCTGCCGGATATATCCACCAATGTGCCTTATGCGCCCGGGACCACCGGAGTGCCTGCGGGCCAGCAGGTTCCCGCCGTCGATCCCTTCCTGCCCATCACAGCCCCTCTGTCCCAGATCGATCCCACGATCACGACACCGGTGCTGGCAGCCCAGCCCTACGCCGCTCAGAGCAATATGTGGGGCGCATCCCTGACAGGTCTTGAGACCGTCCTCAATCCGGGCGAGTTTCCCGGCGGATACTCTCAGGCATCCGGCTACAACGGCTCCAACGAACAGCTGATCGCCAGCCAGAACATCGTATCGGGTCTTTCCATCCTCAATGACGGCTTCCGTTTCTATACGGTGGAAAAAGACCTGGCTGTCGCCCCGGCTCCCCAGGCAGTCTATGAGGACATGGACCAGGGAGCGAGGGAGATCGGAGAGCTCTCCGCCAATGATGCCCTCTATGTCCTGAGCGAGGAAAAGGACAATTGGCTCTATGTGGAATCCGGTACCGTCAGGGGCTTTGTCCCCGCCGGCCAGGTCCTGCGCGGTACAGATGCCGACACAGCCCTCAGTTCCCTGCAGGTCAACACAGGACAGACAGGCTCTGCAGAGCCATATATGCACTTTGCCACAGAGCTCATACCTGCCGGAGACAACAACGCCTTCGCCTACAGGAGATGCACGACCAAGTCCACAGTCGTCGACAAGCAGTACGCCATCGCCGACGCGGACACGGCCATCCTGGAGGGAGCCCAGGAGGGCGCCCGTGAAGTCGGCCACCTGGCCCCCGGCGGCCTCTGCTATGTGATCCTCCAGGCCAACGACAAGTGGGCCTATGTGGAATCCGGCAATGTCCGCGGCTTTACCCAGACCGCCGGCCTCACGACCGGCAATGCGGCCAAAAAGATTGTCCAGCGCACAGGCGAGGCCACGATGACCAGGGCAGAACAGCTGGTCAGCCCCGCTGAAAACGCCGCCCTCTATTACACCCTGAATTCGGTCCAGGAGGGAGTTCCCTTTAACCCCATCCGGACAGACCTCATCCAGACCGCTGCCAGATGCATCGGCAACCCCTACAAGTGGGGCGGCAATTCTCTGACCAACGGCTGTGACTGCTCGGGCTTCGTCAAACAGCTCTACGCCCTTTACGGCTACAACCTGCCCCGTGTCGCGGATGATCAGTCCCGCTACGGGACCCAGATCCCGATCGGAGACGCCGCGCCCGGCGACCTGATCTTTTTTGCCTCCAACGGCTATGTCTACCACGTGGCCCTTTACGCGGGAGACGGAAAGACCATCGAAGCCTTCAGTGAGGACCGCGGCATCATTGCGACCTCGATCGGCAACAGAGATGCTGTGTGGGCGACACGCATACTGCCTGACTGATCAATTATTATCTTGTAAATAATACGGGCACCGGACCGCTGGAGACAGCGGCCCGGTGCCTTTTATGTGTGACAAGGGGGTGTGATGTGACAAGGGGACGGTGTGACAAAGGGACAGGCACTCT
>DGUF01000216.1:23593-51031 GCA_002394525.1 Lachnospiraceae bacterium UBA4317
ACAGAGTGCCTGTCCCTTTGTCACACCCCTTGCCACACCCCTTGTTACACCTGGGAGAGCATAAACACCGCCATCTATTTATTCGCAAAAGGCATCTTTAACGAAGAGTTGGCCGCCAGAGCGGCCAACTGCTTCGTTAAAGATGCTGGTTCAAAGGTTTGGCTCGCTAATAGATTTTTCTAAGAATTTTCTAATAAATCTCCTTTATAATATGATCATACTAAAGAAAGCGGGAAAAAGAAATAAAGAAAAAGGAGGAAACCCCATGAGGATGTATTCAAGATTTCTTGCCAGGGGGCTTGCGGCTGTCTTGTCTATCGCAGCCGTAGGCGGCGGCACTGTCTATGCAGGCTCGATCATCGCGCAGAATGATCTGATCGACCAGGAGGCAGCTGAGAATTTCGCTCTTATTGACGCGAACGTCAAAAAGGATGATGTGTCGAACATGTATTCACATCTCGAGCGGGATGACGGCCGGTATATCTATGAGGTCAAATTCTACGCCGGTGATTACGAATACGAATATGAGATCCTGGCTGAGGACGGCGCGGTCCTGGAGAAGGACAGGGAGACCGTGAAAAAGGCTTCTGCCTCTGCAAAACCTGCCGAAGCAAATTCTGCTGAAGCAAAGCCTGCCGAAGCAGATTCTACTGAAGCAAAGCCTGCTGAAGCAGATTCTGCTGATACAAAGCCTGCCGCCGGGACAAGCGGCACCAGCAAGTCTTCCACTTCCGGCGCGGCGGAAGCTGACAGCAAAAAAACGGCAGTAAACAAGACTTCTGCAGCCGGCACGCCCTCCGGACAATATATCAGCCTGGAGAAGGCAAAGCAGATCGCTCTCGACGATGCGGGCTACACGGAGGACCAGGTCCGTTTCTCCACTGCCAAGTTTGAGGACGATGACGACGAGGGAGAAACTTACGAGATCGAGTTTTATTTTGGCAATATGGAGTATGAATACGAGATCGACGCTGTGACCGGCGAGATCCTGGATTCTTCGGCAGAGACGGAGGATGACTGATAGCAGGGAGCATAGTTAAGAAAAGGGTCTGCCGGCAGGATAAGGAAAAAGAAAAGAAAAACCAGTAACAGGAAATCTTCTATATTCATAAAAGTAAGGAAAAGGCGCAGAAATAAGGAAACAGAAAAAGGAAGCAGAAAAAGGAAAAAGAAATAAGAAAACCGAAAAGAAAGGAGTATGACAATGAAAAAAGGAAGAAGGATCAGGACATTTATCTGCACTATGATGGTTATGATGTGGGTCATCCTCTCTGCTGTTCCGGCTCTGGCCTCTCCCAGGATCAAGGATGCCGAGTATGAGGGCAATGGAAAGGTCGAGGTGGATTTCCGCAGCAAGGTCAATTACAAAAATGTCAAGGTAACAGTCAAGGACAACAAGGGTGCCAAATACAGCACAAAGATCGTGGAAAAGGACAGCGATGATCTGACCTTCGTGATCAAGAGCTTCAAAAAGGGACGCACCTATACCTACACGATCGCCGGCGTCAAAAAGACCTCTGAGAAGAACTACGGCCAGGTGACCGGCAAGATCGCCATCCCTGCCGCAACCTCGGCTCCCACCCTGAAAAAGGCGGATTATGACAGGGAAGACAGAGAGGTGGAATTTGAGTTCAAGAACAGCGTCGACTGGAAGAACCCCAAGGTGACCATTTCTGATGGAAAGAAAAACTATGTAGTCCGCATTCTTGAGAAGGATCGCAAAAGCATCGAGGTCAAGGTCAATAAGCTGACCTACGGAAAGAAATACACCTACAGGATCTCCGGCATCCGCGTCAAGGGGAACGGCAGCTACAGGACCATGTCCGGCAGCTTTATCGCAAGGAACAATTGACAGACCGGTCCATACCACGGTCTTACGGCCGGAGCGGCCGATGGAATTTCCTCCATCGGCCGCTCCTTTTCAGCATCAGACCAGAGACTGAGAATGTATCAGACCACAGACTGATCATTCATCATTCCGCAGACAGATAATGCATCAGACCGCAGGCAGATCAACTGCAAACGCAGTTCCCTTTCCGGGCTCGCTCCTGACCTCGATGTCTCCGCCGTGAACCTCCACGATCTTTTTTACCATAGATAAGCCCAGGCCGGCTCCATAGGTCTGGCGGGACGAGCTGCGGGAGGGGTCTCCCCTGTAAAAGCGCTCAAAGATCTTCTGCTGTTCTTCCTGAGAGATGCCGATCCCGTCGTCCTCGACAGTCAGCCGGGCTGTCCGGGACTCTTCCGCTTTTCTGCCTTCCCGGGACGCTTCAGTCTGTTTGTCCTCCGGGAATTCCAGCGTCAGCGTCACCAGTATATTTCCGTTCTCCCTGCCGTATTTATAGGCGTTGTCGATCAGGTTCTGGACCATTCTCTCCAGGAGGATCCTGTTTCCCCTGATCTGGATGCCGTCCCGGATCCCGGTCTCCAGCTTTATGTTTTTAAGCCCGATCATGGCCATATCCTCGGCGGCGGCCCGGACCAGGTCTGACAGGTCGGTCTCCTCCAGGGGATAGTTTTCAGGGCGGAGCTCCAGCCTGGTATAATCCAGCATGGAGCTGATCAGGGTGTTCATCCTCCGTCCCTGGCGGGCGATGACGCCGAGGGCCCGCCGGTATTCCTCCCCGCTTCTCTCCCGCTCCAGGGCCAGCTCCGTCTGAGCCAGGATCACCGAGGTCGGCGTGCGGAGCTCATGGGAGGCATCGGACGTAAACTGCTGCTCAGCCTGAAAGGAATGTTCCAGCCGGTCCAGCATGTCGTTGAAGGAGACGGCCAGATCATAAAGCTCCCTGTCCACATCCCCGATCTCTATCCTGCGTCCCAGATCCCTGTCCAGGGCGATCTCGGAGGTGACCTTCTGGATCCTGCGGATGGGCCGCAGGGCCTGCCGGATGGTCAGATAGCCTCCGGCCATGCCGACAAAGACCAGGACCGGCACGTAGATCATGGCGCTGTTGAAAATATCCCTCAGCTGCCGTTCTTCGGAGGACAGAGGCACGACGCCCCGGATCCACAGCCCCTGCAGGTCAGGGGCCGTCAGCTTCCTGTCGTAGATAAAATACCTGCTGCCCGGTTCCGTCTCATACCTGTAAACACGGGAAATAGAAAAAGCCTCCTCCTCCATCTTTCTGGCGATAGGGTTTTTCCCGTACAGCATTGTGCCGTCGGTCATATAGAGGGCACTCTGCACATCGTTGATCTCATCCAGGAAATCGTCATCGACCTCCAGCCAGCCGTCTTTGTAGTGGATATAAAAATCGGAATTGTCGCTATGCTCCATGAATTCCTCATTGGTCAGATACTTGATCTTGTCACTGTTTTCCTCCACAGAGCTGAGCAGATATCCACGGATCGTTTTTCTCAGGACTGAACCACTGACAAAGCGGAAGATCTGAAAGGTCATGATCACGATCACGGCCAGCACCAGAAAAAACCAGAACGTGAGCCGGACGGTGATCGACCTGTAAAAGGGCCTCTTTTTCATCAGTCAATCCTCTTTTAATGTATAGCCGACCCCGCGCACAGTCCGGATCAGCTTCAGGGCATGGCCTCCGTCGATCTTTTTGCGCAGGTAGCTGATATAGACGTCGACGACATTGGTCCCGCCCTCATAGTCGAAATTCCAGATATGGTTCTCTATTTTTTCCCGGCTCAGAACGATCCCCTTGTTGTGGAGCAGATACTCCAGCAGCTGGTATTCCTTGGCGGAGAGGTCGATCCTCTTCCCGCCCCGGCGGACCTCATGGGAGCTTATGTCGAGCGTCAGGTCATCAGCCGTCAGCACATTGCCGGTACTGCCGTGAGCGGACCTGGTCAGGACGCGGATCCTGGCCAGAAGCTCGTCCAGGGAAAAGGGCTTGATCATATAATCATTGGCTCCGGAATCCAGCCCCCGGACCCTGTCCTCAATCGAATCTCTGGCTGTGAGAAAGAGGACCGGTGTCCGCTTCCCCTCCTCCCTCAGTTTTTTGAGCACTGAAAAACCGTCCGCTCCCGGCATCATGATATCCAGGACCGCGACGTCATAATCGGCGGACGAGAGGTAGAACAGGGCCTCTTTTCCGTCCGTACAGCTGTCGACGCTGTAGCCGGCCTCGGTCAGGGCCATTGTGAGAATATCATTGAGATCGGGTTCATCCTCAGCGATCAAGAGCCGCATGGTACATTTCTCCTTTCCGTAATCACATGGTTTCTGCCTTACAGATTTATTTGATCAACAACATTCTATATCGGATGGATTGTGCTAAAATAATAAGTAGCTGTAACCGGAAGCCCGCCGGGCTTTTGGCCGTTTACGGAATTACAGTTTTTATTATTTCGTTTACTGTATCATCATACATCTTTTTTCTGAAAGGAGGAAGGAAAGAATGAATCTGTTGCAATTACTGTTGGGAGTCATGACCTCACAATCCTCTGTCGGTTCAGTCTCCGGCAAGACCGGGCTGTCCGACAAGCAGATAAAACAGCTCATGATGCTGGCCATCCCTCTTCTGCTCAAGTACATGACGAAAAACGCCTCCTCCCAGGACGGCGCGCTCTCTCTTCTGGGCGCTCTCTCCCAGCATACCAGCAAAAAAGAGATGAACAGCCAGATGGACGACGCCGATGAGGCGGACGGCGAGAAGATCATCGGCCATATTTTAGGGAAAAATGAAGGAAAGGTCACCCAGGATCTCTCGGCGAAGACCGGGCTGGACAGCAGCCAGATCCACAAGGTCCTCTCCATCATCGCCCCGGCTCTGATGAGCGGCGTCTCGGAGGCCGCATCCTCTTCCACTGCCTCGCAGACTCCCTCCGCAGCCCCTTCCCTGGCCGGTCTTGCCGCCTCCGGTATCTTCGGCTCCCTCTTCGGCCTTGGCAAGGCTAAGAAAAAAGATAAAAAGGAAGCTGCCGATGATGACAACGATGCCGAGCTGAACGGCACCGCCCTGCTGCAGGCTCTGCTGCGGGCCGGAAAGTAATCCGAATGCCCGGTTCACGCAATGAATTGAGCCTGTTTAGGGAAATGTTTTATAAAGAGACGTTTCTGATGAGACGTTTTTAAAGAGATTTTTTTAAAGAGTCTTTTATATAGAGATGGTTTTATAGAGACGTTTTTTAAGCCCGTACAGACGGCCTGGACCGCCTGTACGGGCTTTTTGTAAGCTTCTTTGAGGGTCAGGGCTGGATCAGGGAGCTGATCTCATGACTTTCCTCCAGCGGGGCGATCACTGCCTCGTAAAGCCGGTCCAGGGTCTGAAATCCCGCCAGGGTCCGGAAATTGAGGATCCCGGGAAGAGGGACGTCGTCTCCCTCCTGCAGCAGCATCTCCAGGGGATTCGTGGACTTTTCCGGATGTATGACCCTGGTGTAGTCGGCGACGATCCGGCCTTCCTCATCCAGGGCCAGGTCATCGTAACGGATATAATAATAATATTCCAGAGAGTTTCCGTCGCCGCCGGTATATTCGATGCGGAACACGCTGATCAGGCAATTGTCCCGCTGACCTGTCTCCGGCGTCCTTTCCCCCTTCTCACTGGCAAAGTAGGTGGCGCAGTTCTCCGCCCTGATGACCTCCTCGTCCTGATTGTATTCCTCCTGCAGCAGGATGAGGGCGGCGGTCCTGGCCCTCTCCGTGATCTCCTGCAGGTTTTCCGCCGTGAAATCATTGATCGAGACAGGATCGATCAGAAGGCCCGATACCACATAGGACCGGTCCATGTCGGTCGGGACCAGGTGGTACTCGTTCACAAACTTTTCCAGGTCGTAGTCCGGACCGAATTCTCCCGCCACCGTGACCCTGTCTCCGTTGTGGAAGGCCTCCTCCGGGCTGGCGGAAAAGAGAAAGGGATAGGCGCCCGTATACTGGATCGAGATTCTTCCGGCCCCGTCAAAACCGGAAAATTCGACCGTGAGGTCCTCAAAGGGATCATAGGGCTCCGCCTCGGGAAGCCCTTCTGCGGTCCTGACCAGGGGATTGCAGTCAAAGGCGATCACAAAGCCCTTCTCCCTCAGCAGGGTCTGGGCCTCCTCGCTGACCGTCAGCTCCAGGATCACCTCGTCCCCGTTGGAGATCTCTGTCTCCTCGGAAAAACTGCTGACGACTGACTCTGAGACCCTGTCCGCCATCTCTTCCATCTCCTCCTCCGCCAGACCGGATCTCCCCGCCCGCATTGTTTCCAGCAGGTCTTTTTTAAAGGTCTCCCGGTCAAAGACGGCGGAGGCTCGTCCGTAGCCGTCAGCCCCCTCTATGACCAGGTCCGCGTAGGGATCGAGGACAAACTCCCGGACTCTGTTGGCCGCCGCCATAAAGAGGGCATAGCAAAAAATCCCTCCCGTCAGCAAAAGGAGGGAAACGACCGCAGCGGTTTCCAGTCCGGAAAGCCTCTTCCTCCTGCCCGGCCCGCTGACCGGACTCTCATTCCTTGTTTCCGCCATCTTTACTCCTGGATCAGAGGTTTTGCTCCTTCGTCAGAAACTATATTTCTGGATCAGAGGATTTGCTCCTGCATCAGAAGTTTTACTCCTGGATCAGGTTATTACTGCCTTACAAAGCCGGTGCGTGTTCCTGATTTCATTCCGGATTTTATTATAATACAATTCCTCTCCTGCTGCACCATGGCCGCCGGAGAATCATCGCTGAAAAACCGGGGAGCGCCCTGATAGGCAACTCCCCGGTCTCGTTTTATTTGATGCACCCCGCACAATGCCCCGTGTTGCTTTCAGGTGCCAGCGAAAAAGCTCACAGACAGGCAAGGCAGGGCGCATCTGGTCCGCGCACAGGTTTACCTGTAAATACTGTGTGCGGTATCCCGCAAAAGATTCAGTTTTAATCTGTAATCAGCTGTCAGTAATCGAAAAATTGATCAGTATATGTGGTCAGAGAAAGATGAGTTGGTTCAACTAATAATTAGTATGCTAACTAATTTATATTAACCATAATTTGATATTATTGTCAATAGATTAATAAAAAGTTAATGACTTTTTTAGTAAAAAGCAACAGTTTTTCTGTGCTATAATGTCCTCATGTCATAACAGGAGGCATCTATGAAGGCTGACAAAGGGCACATCGCAAAAAATGAAAAGTACTCCCGCGAACAGGAGATCAAAAATACCAGAAAAATGCGGGAGATCCTGGAAGAACTGCCGCGTTTCTGCCGCCAGTATTTCCGCGGGATCGAGGAGACGACCGGGGCCAGGACCCGGCTCGCCTACGCCTATGACCTGCGGGTCTTTTTTGAATTTCTCCAGAAGGAAAACCGGTCCCTGAGCGGCCGGGAGATCCGCGAGTATCCGGTCAGCCTGCTGGAGCAGATCGGAAAAGAGGATATCGAGGAGTATCTGGAATATCTGTCCTGCTATGAAAAGGACGGACAGGTCTTTACCAATGACGCGAGGGGCAAGGCCCGTAAGCTGTCCGCCATCAGAAGTCTCTTCAAGTACTATTACAGCTCCGAGATCCTTTCCAGGGACGTCTCCGCCCTGGTCCCCCTTCCAAAATTACACGAAAAACCGATCATCCGCATGGATGCCGGAGAGGTCGCCAGCATGCTGGATCAGGCGGACAGCGGCGCGGAGCTCACCGCCAACCAGCAGCGCTTCCACAAAAAGACCCGGCAGCGCGATCTGGCCATCCTGACCCTGCTGCTGGGGACCGGGATCAGAGTCTCCGAATGCGTGGGCCTGGACCTGGAGGACATCGATTTCAAGGAGAAGGGGCTGCGTGTCCACCGCAAGGGCGGCTATGAGTCCATTGTCTATTTCGGGGATGAGGTGGAGTCCGCCCTCAGGGACTATCTGGACCAGCGGATGCAGATCCTGCCCGCGGAGGGGCATGAAAAGGCCCTGTTCCTGTCGCTTCAGAACCGGCGCATCACCGTGCGAGCTGTAGAAAATCTGGTCAAGAAATATTCGGGCCTGGCAACTTCCCTCAAGAAGATCACGCCCCACAAGCTGCGGAGCACCTACGGCACCAGTCTGTACCGGGCCACCGGCGATATCTACCTGGTCGCGGACGTCCTGGGCCACAAGGACGTCAACACCACGCGCAAGCATTACGCGGCCATCGAGGAGGACCGCCGCAAGGGAGCCCGCAATATCGTAAAACTGCGCGAACATACAGAAGGGACCGAGTAATCAAAAACACCCTCCGGAAGCAGACGTTCCGGAAGGTGTTTTTTGATCGTGTTTTTTCGGATCGTGTTTTAGATCACTTTCTCTCGTACCCGGTGAGCATTGTCATAAGAAAGCAAAAAACGGTTGCCCATGCGAAAAACTTATGCTGCTTCATTGTTTTTTTTCCTTTCCTTTCAACAAGTCATTTCCGGCCGGGCGGTCATGGTCCATGCATGCCCGCATACGAATCAGTCTTTTACACGTACAGCGGATTCGATCTCCGCTCCGTTGCCGTTATGCTCCACTTCGAACGTGACGATATATTTATCTTCATCCTCATCGTCGCGCTCATAGGAGACCTCCACTTCGGAGGTGATATCCTCTCCGCCTGTGGTAGAAGCCCGAAGGATTCCCCGATCGCTGAAGATTTCTACCAGATTATCCAGGTCGTCCCTGGAGACCTCGGGAATCTCCCCGCTCAGGGAAAGGCGGATTCCTTCCTTCTTTTCCTCCTCATCAGACTCCTTCTCATCGTCTGAATCGTCCTCTCCGGATTCTACCTCTTCGGATTCTTTCTCATCAGAATTGTCCTGATCGGAAGTATCCTTCTCAGAGGTTTTTTCGCCGGAGGATTCTTTTTCAGAAGAGCCGCCGTCAGACTCTTTTTCAGATTCTTTTTCAGATTCTTCTTCAGATTTTTCTTCAGCCCCTTCTTCAGATTCTTTTTCAGATTTTTCTTCAGATTCTTTTTCAGAATCTTCCGCAGAATCTTCTTCAGAACCATCCCTGTCAGGATCAGTGGAGCCTTCACGGGAGTTTTCCTTTTCCTTCTCATCTCTGGTGCCCTCATCCTCTTCAGAGCCGGCGTCCTCGTTGCCGTCCTCATCCTTCCTGTCGGAAGTATCAGAATCGTCGTCCTCTTCCTGACCGGACCCAGAATCAGCCTTGTCGTCCTCTTCCTGACCGGTTTCGGATCCTGCCCTGTCGTCCTCTTCCTCATCTGCGCCGGATTTTTCATCATCCGTGCGGCTGGAGGACTTGTCTGAATCCTCTTTGTTTGATTCGTCTGTATCTGATTCTTCTTTTGTCTCCTCTTCCCCGGGCTTCTCTTCCTTGGTTTCTTCCCCGGAGGGGGCGGCTGTAGTATCCGTGCTGTCTGAAGTACCGGAACCGGAGTCTTCACCGCTCTGATCGGACTCAGCAGTGGAGACGCCGGCAGCTGCCAGGGTCAGATCGGTCTCCGAAATGCCTTCCGCGGCAGAATCTGCATCTGCCTGAGGATCCGCTGCTGCCAGGGCGGGCTGCTCAGCCGTCCGGCCGGCGGCAGCCATCTGACCGGAGGAAGCAGCAGAAACGTCGTCTGATCCGTCGTCTGCGGCCAGGGTGTCCTCACTCTGATGATAGCGGTCATATTGATCGGCCAGCATGCCGGCTGCGTCGGTATAGGGGAAGGGAAGGGTGTAGACAGGGGCGGCCGGTTCCTTCCCGGCGGCCTGTCTGCCGGTCATTCTTTCAAAGAGACCGGTAAAGCTGAAGGGAATCTCCGCTTCCTCCTCCTCGCTCTGGCCGACAGCGGCGGCCAGCATGGCCCCGGCTGCATCGCTGTAGGCTTCCTCCTCTGCCGGTTCCTCATCCGGGATCACCGCAAGAACTGCAGCGGGCCCGCCTGTAGTCCCGGCCGGAGCCTCCCCGGCGGCGGGCTCTGTCGTAGTCAGGGCCGCGGCCTCGTCTGTGAATCCGCCTGAGGCTTCCTCCGCGGCGGGCTCTGCTGTGGGCAGGGCCGCGGAATCGTCTGCTGTCTCAGCCGTCTCTGCGGGAGCAGGGGCAGGGATGGCATCCTTCCTCTCCGCATTTCCTTCGGTTCCGCCGGAAAAGCTTTCGGCCAGCCTGCTCAGAAGCGAGGGGGCGGTCTCAGCTGCGGTCTGTCCGGCTGCGTCTGCCCGGGCGCCGCCCGGAAGGATTCCGGGGATGCCGGTGTTGCTGTGTGTCGTCTCTTCGGCGAATGTGCCCGCAGAGGCGCTCAGATGGCCCTCAGACAGCGCGGAGCTGCCGGCCTCTGATCCTGATGAAGCCGCCGAAGCGGACTCCGCATAGGCGGTCTGCAGGCCGGTGGAGGCCGCAGCAGGCAGATCTGCCGTGAGCGCATCCCTTCCTGATGCAGGGGCCGCCTGGCTATCCAGGCTGTCCTGCGCGGCCGCTGAGGCTGTGGCGGACGAACCGGCCGCAGTCTCTTCCTGATCCCCGGTCTGTGCCAGGGCGAGGGCTGCTTCCTCCTCTTCCTTTCTCTTTTCCGCCTGGGCAATCCAGACAGGAGCATATTCCTTCATATCGGCGGAGGCCTGCACCGCCCCCGTCTCATCTACCAGATAGATCTGGTCTTGGTCTTTGGCCACTCCGGTGACCAGGGCGCCGTCTTTGGCAAAATAATAGCTGCGGCCGTCCATCTTGTACCAGCCGGTGACCATCACGCCTTCTTCGTCAAAGAAATAGCGGCTTCCGTCGATGGTCTGCCAGCCGCTGATGCGGTTGCCGTCCTCGTCGAAATAGAAGGTCTCATCCTCCAGGGTCAGCCACTTTGTCTGGTAGGAGCCGTCCCGGAGCACATAGTGCCAGACTCCGTCGTCCTCATACCATTCGGCAGGCCGGTAGGAATCCCAGTAGGTCCCGCTGGCCAGTCCGCCGCGATAGACGGACACACTGCCGCGGCTGGCAGGCGCCTCGAAATGGTAGCAGTAGTACTGGCCGGCCGTATAAGCCCCGTCCCGGGTATTTTCCACGGATCGCAGAACGCTCTCCACGCCCGTATAGTTGTTTTCCAGCTCAAACTGCAGATAGGCCAGCTGTCCGTCAATCGTCGTATAATCATAGCCGTTGGATCCGCACCAGTTGCGCAGACGGCTGTAGCGCCCTCCGGTCCACTGGCAGAGACCGTAGCTGCCGCCGCCCGCGTTCCATGCATGGGGATTGAAGGTGGATTCGCAGCGGATATTGGCCATGATCCCGCAGGCTGCAGCCTCCGAGTAGTTCAGTCTCTGTGTGAGATAGTCAAAAATATAGTTGGCGTTCTCCTGCCAGGTCGCGGCGGACACATAGGTGGGAGCCGCGCTTCCGGCCGCGACCGCTCCGGCCAGCGTTCCGGTCATCAGGATCGCCGCCAGGCGCCTTGCGGCTGTGACATTTTTTCCGGCTTTAAAATGTTTATTGATCAATAGAAAAAAACCTCATAATCTCCGGCCCTGTCCGGACCGCACATTTATAACCCCCGCCTGTTTTTTCACAGGGCGGGGGTCATCCATTTAGCAGAAAGCTGAATTCTCAAATCATTCTTTTACGATTTCAATGAAAATGGATCATTAAAATGGTCTTTCTTAATGGAATCGAATTTGCCACCTTCCGATTATAAAGAATTCATCTCTATTATTCAACTTTTTTTGTAACAATTGCGTAACTTTTTAGAAATTTTTTAGCTTTCAGCGCTCAATTCGGGAAGTTTTCGTCCTTTTCGGCATGATGCTCGCCGGAATGGCCCCCCGGATCCTTTCCGGCAGCAGACCGCTTCTTTTTCATCTTCAGACAGACAGGCCCCAGGACCTCTTCCAGCGTCCTGCGCAGGAGGGGGATATCGATCGGCTTTGCCACGTGGGCATTCATGCCCGCGTCCAGGGAGGCCTTGACGTCCTCAGAGAAGGCGTTGGCGGACATTGCGATGATGGGGATCCGGGCGGGATAGGGATCAGAGAGGGCGCGGATCCTCTCGGAGGCCTCATATCCGTCCATGACCGGCATCTGTATATCCATGAGAATGCCCTGGTAGGTGCAGTGGGGCGAGGCGGCGATCCTATCCACGGCCTCTTTGCCGTCAGCCGCCGTATCTACGGTAAAGCCCATCTTTTGCAGGATCATGGAGGCGATCTCCCTGTTGACGGCCATATCATCGACGACCAGCAGGTTCATGCCTTTAAATATGTCCTCTCCCTGTCCGCACTCTGTCACAGTCTCCAGGACCGGGACCTCCTCAGCAGCTTTCAGCCGGACGCGGACCGTAAATTCCGTCCCCTTCCCCGGAGCGGATGTGACAGAAATCGTCCCCTGCATGAGGTCAACGATGCGTTTGGTGATGGCCATGCCAAGCCCGGTCCCCTGGATCCCGCTGACCGTGGAGCTGCGCTCCCGCTCAAAGGCATCAAAGACCTTCTGCGCGAACTCCGGGGACATCCCGATCCCGGTGTCCCTGACGCGGAAGCAGAAGCAGGCGCCGTCTGCGCCGCCCTCCTCCTGATCCAGCAGGACATCCACCCGGCCGCCTTCGGGCGTGAACTTGAGCGCGTTGCTGACGAGGTTGAAGAGAATGCGGCTGAGGGCTCCCCGGTCGCACAGGACATAGCGGTCCCTGAGGCCCGTGCAGTCGACATGATAGCGGATCGATTTTTCCCGCATCTGCAGCTCGAACAGCTCCCGGACCTCCTCCATGAGTCTGTACAGATCTGCGGGGCTCTCCTGCAGTTCCATCTTTCCACTCTCAATCCTGCTCATTTCCAGGACATCGTTGATCAGGTCCATCATGTGCCGGCTGGAGCCCATGATCTTTTCCAGATAGGTGCTGACCTCATCGGGGTCCTGGGCCTGCAGGGCAAGGTTGGTGAAGCCGATCACGGCATTCATGGGCGTGCGGATGTCATGTGACATATTGGACAGGAAGGCTGTCTTGGCGGCACTGGCCCGCCGGGCCTCCTGCAGGGCGGCGGCCAGCTCCCTGGTCCTGCGGATCTGCTCCTTCTGGACCGAGGTCATATCCGCCTTGAGCAGGATGTAGAAGCCGGCCTCCCGGTCGACCACGTAGTAGGTAAAGCGCTTATAGTAGGTCTCCCCGCCGATCCTGCACGCGACCATGGACTCACAAAAATCCCGGCTGCGCAGGGTCTCTTCGACATGGTCCAGAGAGAGCGAGGCAAGCGCCGCCTCCCGCTCCTCCCCGGAACCTTCCAGCACAGGTTCCACCTGTCCGGAAATATAATCGGAATAGCTCCCGGTTTTTTCCCGCGGGAAAACCGAGTTCTGATGATCCTGGTCAGGTTCGCCGATCAGTACATGATAGCGTCCCTGGACCAGGTAGGCGATCATATCATACTGGCCGGCCAGGACCTTTTTCAGGATGGTCTCATTGACGATCTCCCGGTCATAATTCTGCTCTGTGATAAAAGCGACCACATCGCCGGAACCGGGCTTGGCGGCAAGCGCGGCGCGAATCTTTACAAAACAGACGCTGCCGTCCTGTCGTCTTGTAATCAGGATCTCCTGGGCACTGGTCCTGCCGGACTGAAATTCCTCCAGCAGGCCCTCCCGGGTGAAAAGCCCGGCGTCCTCCGGGGGATCAAACCTCGACAGGAGGAAGGGGGCGCGGGCTATGCGCAGGCCGGAATAGGTCCCGCAGGTCCTGTCGCTGTCATAGAGATCCCGGCCGTCTGCTTCTTCTATCCTGTCCCCGGTCAGATTGACTCTGAAAACAGCCAGGGCATCCCTGGTATACTGGTCCAGATTTCCCCGCATCTCCTCATACAGGGCCGACCGCTGCAGTTCATTGCCATAGACGCGTTCCACGACGGAAAAAAAGAGTCGGATGGCCAGAAAAACAAATATGCTGCCTCCGAACAGGATGGCCCCGACCATAGGGGAGGGCCTTCCTGCGGCCCCGATCCATATATATCCGGCAAGAAAGAGGATCATCAGGATAAAGGGGGCCAGGAGCACGTTTCTTCTGCCGGAGATGACCTTGATCCGGTCCCGCTTACGAAGAAAATTCCCGTATTGCAAAATACTCAGCAGCATGATCAGGCTGCCCAGAATGATCATCAGATTAGTCAGATAGGTCATGATCATACCTCCCGGCAGAAACAAAAACATCAAAACGGCAATACCACTCCAGTCAGTTTTGTGAAACCCGTCCGGTCAATTTCTATGTATCCGAACCCTGACTGACCCTGTCAGTCTATCCTGCATTTTTCTAACGCCTGTCAGAACACAGATGTTTTTGACCATTATGGTCGCAACAACATCCCATAAACCATCCTGGTTTCAGGGGCCAATGGAAGGGCCGGCGGGAAATTCCTCCTGTTTCTGATCCCCGCTTCCATTCTCCTTCAGCTTCTTCAGCACATAGTCTCTTACCCCGTTCTCAGAGACCTCGAGCTCCCCGCATGTCAATGCGGCCAGAACTTCCTTGTAGATCCTTCCCCGCCTGCCGGAATCCGCCACTCTGTCCGGGAGCCACTCCCGCAGCCGGCCCATGATATCCAGGATCTCTTCGATATGGTCCGGCAGGTCCTTTTCCAGCCGTCTGCGCAGCCAGCCGGCCATGGCAGGACTCTTCCCTCCCGTCGACACGGCGATGATCAGGTCTCCCTTTTTGATCACGGCAGGCAGGTAAAAACTGCACCAGGCCGGGTCGTCGGGCACATTGACGGGTATACCCCTGCGCAGGCAGAGCTCTGCGATATGGTGGTTGAGGGCGGAATCGTCCGAGGAGGCGATGCAGAAATCCGCCATCTCCAGGTCCTCGTCCCTGAAGGCCCGGTCCAGGACCTCCGCGCCGGCCTCTTCAAAGGCGGTCAGGTCTCCTGCTTCCTGGTCAGGACCTGCCTTCCTGTTTGTGATGACCAGGACCCGGTCCGTGAACTGCAGGATCAGCCTGATCTTTCTGCGGGCGATCGAGCCCGCCCCGACGACCAGGAAGGTCCGGTCTGTCATATCCTGAAAAAAAGGAAACACCTTCATCATCTTTTACCTTTCCCGCAGCTTTCTGGTTCTGGCCTGTCCGATCAGGTCCCCGGCTTCGTCAAAGGCCTCAAACAGGTACTTTTCCTCCCATTCACGGCCCTTTTTCTCTAGAGATTTGATGTATTTCCAGTCGGCCGGGATGGGAGCTTCCGGAGAGGTGTACTCAAGAGAGGATTCCTCCGCGGGACTTTCCGTCATAGCCTGGGGTCCGGCAAGCTTCCGGATATATTCCAGGCTCTTTTCTCCAAAGACATGGGGATGGCGGCGGATCATCTTCTCATTGACGCAGTGCAGGACATCGGCCATGGTAAAGAGGCCTTCCTCCTCGGCAATCTGAGCGTGCATGACCACCTGCATGAGCAGGTCGCCCAGCTCCTCGATCAGGCTGTCCGGCCTTCCGGTCTTAGTGAGGATATTGATCCCGCAGACCACCTCCGCGGCCTCCTCCACGCATTCCGGCTTGAGGGACTCGTGGGTCTGGGCCCGGTCCCAGGGGCAGCCGTCAGGGGCCCTCAAACGGGCCACAGTCTCCCTGAATTCCCTGAAGGCGGACACGGCCTCGTCATCATATTCCTCACAGCGGGTCTCATCACATTCCTCACAGCGGGTCCGGTCCTCTTCGGTGCCGCCCTGTCTCCGCAGTGTTCCTGTCACTTCCTTTTTCATCCTTTTTGTTTCCGTTCTCTTACGTTAAGTATGATAAAACTGATCCCGTTTTTATTCTTCATCGCGCAATACCCGTGACTTCAATCGTGGGATACGCGAACAAAAAAGGAAACTCGCTTCATCATGGGTACGATCCTGCGATGAAGAATAAACGCTCCGCAACAAACCGCAGGTTTATTGGATGCACGACGCGTGCGGTTCTTTCCGGCCGGCAGTCTGTCAGGGAAGCAGGTTTCCTTCCTTGATATTTTTCCGGATGATGGAGTCCGTGACCCTATAGAGCTCTTCTGAGCCCATCCGGGTCTTTTTCTGCCGTCCATAGACCTGGGCGGCGGAGACCTTGTGCTGGCGCCAGTCCCCTCCCTGGTTGCTGTTGTTGAGCAGGAGGGGCTGGAGGTTGTCCATGGCGTGGGCAAATCTGGATTCAGCCGTCTCACAGGCCTCGAATTCATCAAATATGGCGGTCAGTTCCTCCTTCTGTTCCGGGGGGAGGATGGAGAAGATCCTCTCCTTGGCGGCGTCCTCGCGGGCCTTCTGGGTGGCGAGGCCCTCCTGGTCGTAGGCATAGGTGTCTCCGGCATCGATCTCCACAATATCATGGATCAGGCACATGAGCATGACTCTGGAGATATCCACCTCCTCGTTGGCATATTCCCTGAGCAGCCAGGCCATGACCGCCATGTGCCAGGCGTGTTCGGCATCATTTTCATTGCGTCCGTGTCCGGACAGGTGGGTCTGGCGGAAGATGTTCTTTTCCTTGTCGATCTCGAGGGCAAAATCCAGCTGCCGCCGGAGTCTCTCCGGCAGGGGGAGGTCACCGTAGAGGCTGCCGGGTTGGGCATCCCGGGTATCGGGACCGCCGGACTGCAGGCTGCCGGCTTCCGGGTCTGTTGCATCGGGGACACCGGGTGTCTGGTTTGCGGTTGACGGGGCTTCTGTGTCGGAGCCGCCGGGCGTCCCTTCATCATCCTTGACAGGTACTGTCGGATCCGTCTCAGGACCGGGATCCGGCCGGTCCTGAGCCTGGAAGGATGCCAGCAGGCAGGTTCTGAGGTCCTCCACGGTTTCGGCAATATGGGAGGCTCCTGCCTTTTCCAGTTCCTCCCGGTCCCCGTATCCGTAGAGGACACCGATGCAGTCGATCCCGGCGTCCAGGGCTCCCTTCACGTCGTGCTCTCTGTCGCCGACCATGACGGCCAGTCTGCGGTCCTTTTTCATGCCCAGGCGGGCCAGGCACTCCTCGATGACTTCCGTCTTGCTGTTGCGTCCGCCCTTCATGAGGCTCCCCGTGACGACATCAAAAAAGGAACTGATCTCAAAATAATCAAGGATGCGCAGGATGTAGTCCTCGGGCTTGGAGGAGGCGATGGCCAGGAGATATCCCCTATCCTTCAGATCCTCCAGCATCCCGCGGACTCCGGGGTACAGTTTGTTTTCAAAGATACCGATCTTGCCAAAGCGTTCTCTGTAAAAGTCCACTCCCTGGTCGGCTTTTTCCCGGCTGAGGTCAAAATATTTCATAAAGGACTTGACCAGGGGCGGGCCAACAAAGCAGAGCAGGTCCCTGGGATCCGGGGTGGGGATCCCCAGCTTTTCCAGGGCGTACTGCACCGATTTTACGATTCCTTCCCCCGATTCGGTCAGGGTGCCGTCCAGGTCAAATAATGCCGCTTTATACAAGATCGTCTCCTTCCGGACGGCCGGTCATCGCCGGGCAGGGGAGCTCAGGCTATGGGCAGGCCGTCTGTTATCAATTTTTCCAATGTTTATTTCGTACGAACAGTTTTTATGTCACTCCAGGCGGAATAGTACTTGATCCCGCCGCTCACCTTGTAGGTGCGGATCCTCACGGAATAGAGGGCCTTGGCCCTGAGTGGGCTGATCTGCAGGCAGGTATTCCACTTGCCGGCCAGTTCGCGGATATCCTGGGTTCTGAAGCCGGTGCTGGAAAACTGAATCTGGTATCCTGTGATGTCCCCTGCCTGCTTCATCCATCTCACACTGATCATTCCGGGCCCGGCCGTCAGATTTGTGAGTGCTGTCGCCGCCGGATTGATCGCGAAATATTTTGTGCAGCTCCCCCTGTAGTCGCCCCTGCCGGTGATCACGAGAGCCGCCCTGCCTGCGTTTATGTTGTTTTGATAGGATATGGTATAGTCCGTCCCTTTTTTCAGGGTATAGCTGCCGATCCTGACCGCCGGGGTCTGGGTCTGCGCCTTTCCGGTCCATACCTTTGACCGCAGGCCGGTGATGACCGCGGAGCCTACAGGGGCCCGGCTGATGGTGAATTTCAGGGTCCTGGTCCCGCTGTAGTTTCCCCTGCCGGTGATGACGGCACTGCCCGTCCCGGCATGGACATTGTTTTTCCAGGCGACCGTGTAATCCGTGCCGGCCTTGAGGACTGCGGCCTTGTATTTGACCGTGACGGCAGGCTTTCTGGCCGTCCGGTTATAGACATAGGTCTTCGCAGAAAGAGATGCCGTGATCCCCGTATCCGACAGGGGGATGGCCGTGACCCTGATCGTCACTTTGGCAGTCGCGGCCTTGTAGTTGTCTGTCGCAGCGGATTTGACCGTGATCACAGCGGTTCCGGGTTTTCTGGCGGTCACTTTCCCCTTGCTGCTGACTGCCGCGACTGTGGAGGCGGAGCTGGTATAGGTCAGAGTTCCCTTGGCTCCGCTGACGGTGACTGTCGTCGAACCGCCCGGCTTAAGGCCGGTCGATCCCGCCTTGACGGTGAGCTGCTGGGAGGCCTTTGTGATGGAGAAGGACCCGGCCGCCTTTCCCGTGTAATTGTTCTTTCCGGTGACCGTCACAGAGGCGGAATCCGTGCCCGCCTCGATATTGTCCTTGTATTCGACCGTATAATCGGTATTCTTTATCAGGACCTTCCCGTAAGCGTCTTTGACCGTTACGGCGGGTTCCTTCCTGGTCCCGCTGTAGACAGGGGCTGAGGAGGGAAGGGTCAGCGAAGCTCCGGCCAGATCCTGGGGCACGACCTCCACGGTGCAGGATGCTGTGCTCACATAGGGACCATTTACACTCGTCGCTGTGATCGTCGCCGTCCCCGTGTTCTTAGCCGTGATCCGGCCCGTGCCGGAGACCGTGGCCACATCGGTCCTGTCCGAACTCCAGTTGACAGTCTTGTCATAGGCGTTGTCAGGCAGGAGGCTGGCTGACAGGGTCTGCGTGCTGCCGGATTCCATAGTCAGGCCGGTCTGATCCAGGCTCACGCTCTCCACATGGATCAGTTTGTCCACGGGCCTGGTCTTTTCAAGTCCACAGACTGTACAGGCGGCCGTCTCAACGCCTTCCGCCACAAAGTCGGGGGCCTTCGTGATGGCCCAGCTGCCCCATGTGTGGTCAGTCAGGGGGTATTCCACATATTCTGTATTATACATGCCGCATACCGCGCATCTCTTTCCGTCGCTGTGCCCGGTCTGTATACAGGTCGGCGCAAGAGAATCGAACGGAACATTGACATGGGCGTGGCCTTCGCCGTACCAGCCATCCAGACAGATCCTCCCCTCTGAAAGTTCGAGATTCTCCTGTCCGAACCGGCTGAAGGCAGTATCGTCATAGATATAGCCTGTATAACCTGAAGATTTTTTTGATGTATAGACCTTGTAGCCCGACCCGCTGTCACCCGTCGCAAATCCTGTAGATGCCTCTTCGGTATTAAGTCCGATCAGGAAAAGGTCCCTTGCCCCGTTTCCGGATCCGATCGTATATCCGTCGCAGTTGGTAATATCCACCAGATATTTTCTGCCGTCCTGCAAAAGGACAAGATTCCACATATGCCCCCTGGTGAGGAGGAGGCTCTTCTTAGCCTCTCCCTGGGCAATCAGATCCCTGATCTCGTCCAGGTTTCCCAGATAACCGGTGACAGAGATACAGTCGGCTACCTGGTCCTGAAAGTCACTGAGGTCACATAGATATTGAAAGGCCTTGGAATAGCCCTCGCAGACGACCTGATTGGTCCGGTCATCATCCAGGACCCAGATCATCTGCCAGGGATCCCCGTAAGAATCGCCATTGCTGAGCGCACTGTAGTTATAGCTAGTCCGGTCACAGATCTCCTGCCTGTAGGCATCCAGCTTTTCAAAATCCGAAAGGTCCTTATACTGGTCGACGATGGACAGGGCGTTTTCCCGCGCTTCCAGGACAGAGGAGCCTATCTCTTCATTCACCTCATAGGTACCGGCCTCGCCGCTTGCGGAGTAGTCTGCCGATACAAGGAATCTATAGGTGTAAACTCCTGACAGCTTTAAAGAATATATATCACCCGATCGTACAACGCCTATGGAAAAGGGCACGGCCGTCGACGCGCCGGTCTTGTCATACCAGTAAAGATCAAAGGGACAGTCAGCAAGCAGCGCCTTATTAACTTCTTTGAAGCTAAAGCTCAAAATGCCTCTTAATGCAGCTGATGCCTCCGGATTGATCGTGGTGGCTTTTCCGTCACTGTTCCTTGTAACTACATCATCAACTCCCAGATCCTCTGCGCTCCAGCGCAGGTCGGCAAATCCGGCTTCTTCAGGAGTCACTTCGAAAACAGTATGGGTGAGTGTTCCCGCGGCGACCTGCCGGATCCTTTCCAGGAGGACCTGGTAGAGAGCCTGATTATAGGAATTGAGCCTGGACGACGCGAGGCGGCTCCGCAGGAGGGGGGCTTTGAGCATCTGCCGGGGAGCCGTATCCGCAGTCCCGGTCTTCAGGTCCTCTCCCAGTTCCAGTTCCCGGTCCACATAGGAGGCAAACAGATCATCGTTGTCTGTATTGATATCTCCGTTCTCGACAGGGATGACGATTTCTTCCTCCGCCTCCTCTTCCAGGATCAGAGCCTCTTCAAGGCCGCCGGGAGTTTCTGTGACCGATTCCTGTGTCTCCGCGTATTGATCAGCGGATCCCTGTGTTTCCGTATGCTGGTCTGCGGATTCCTGTAATCCTGTGTATTGGTCTGCGGATCCCTGGTTTTCCTCCTCGATAAAGACCGGCTCTACGGATTCCTCCGGGCTTTCGACCGGAAGCTCCGCCTCCTGAGGTACGGCCTCTGATTCTGATCGATCCTGATCCGCAGTAGCCTCTTCCGCTCCGGGAGAAAGCTGAACCTGGTCGTCGGGAGTCCCTTCTTCCGGTAAAGAAGAAACGCCTTCCTCTGTAAAATCATCTGCTTCTGCGGGCTGAGTCAGGTCAAGATCGTCTGCTTCTGCAGGCTGAGTCAGGTCGAAGTCTTCCGCAAATGTCTCTTCCGTCAGATATGTGTCTATGTCGGAAGAGACCTCCTTTTCCACTGCGGGCAGCGGCTCTTCCGTGTCAGCGATCGTCTCGGCGTGCAGGGAGAGGACCCGGGCCGACAGGAAGACCAGTACCATAATATACGCAGCAGGCACCTTGATTTTTTTCAAAAACCTCATAAAACCTCCATAAAGGTGTACTGCCATCCAACTGCCATAATAAGCCTTATATACGCATAGTTAATTTAATTATAGAATAAAACAGAAAATGTTTCCATGAAAAATAAGTGTCCCCGGAGAAGCCTTCCCCGGGGACGATCCAGTATCTAAAATATCTTCACTTGTAAAGACCTGCCTGAATGGCTTTAATGAAATGGCCTTACTGAAACGGCCTTACTGAAATGAACCGTTAAAAAACCGCGCCGCGTACAGTGGCCTTATTCCGCGGGCTCAAACCAGCCGTATTTTTCACATGTCCGGTAGATCCCGTCCTCGATATTGGCGGGGGCGATCTCGTCCGCAGCAGCCTTGAGGTCGGGGTGTCCGTTGCCCATGGCGACCTTGAAGAACTCAGGGGCGAACATATCCAGATCATTGGTATCATCGCCGAAAACGATGACGTCCGTCAGGCTCCCGCCCGTGAGCTCCAGCATGCGGCAGATGCCGGCCCGCTTGTCATCGTGCTGGACGATGGTATATTCGGGCTCGAAGTTCACATATCCCAGTTCCTCCGGGAAGGGCAGGCGGCTCCTTTGCTCCTCCGTGGTCGCCACATAGAGCTTGTAGATGGCATCATAATCGGCGGGATCGAAGTCCGGGTCGATGATGTAGGTGGTGGGCTCTTTCCGGATCCCGGCCTGGTCGTAGAAAAGAAAATCTCTGGCGTAGACCTTCTGGGAATCATCCATGGCGGCCAGAACGCCTATGTGGTTGTCGATGCAGTAGCGGTAGAGCCAGAGGGCCTTGTCGTAGTCGATGGGCCGGTTCTCGACCAGCTTTTTGTCGATCACGATGCCCATGCCGCCGTTGCAGACCATGTTGTCAAAGCCGTGCTGGTCAAAGAATTTGCGGGCCTTGTAGTGGGCGCGGCCGGTGTTGATCGCGATGAAGTGGCCCGCCCCGCGGAGCCTGTCCACAGCCTCCAGGGCAGACGGGACGATTTTTCCCGTCCTGCGGTCCGTCAGTGTGCCGTCAATGTCAAAAAAGAAGTATTTGCGCTTCATTTCCTATCCTCAGTCCTCCGGGAACATCTTTGCGAAGTAGGGTGTCTGGTCCAGGGTCGCAAAGTAGTCCCTGGGCTGCTGGGGGCGGCGGATCTGCTGGACAGACCCGTCCTCCCTGAGCAGGAGTTCGGCGCTCCAGAGGCGGCCGTTGTAGTTGTAACCCATGGCAAAGCCGTGGGCTCCGGCGTCGTGGATGAAGAGCAGGTCTCCCCTGTTGATCTGGGGGAGCTCTCTGTCCACGGCAAACTTGTCATTGTTTTCGCAGAGGGAGCCGACGACGTCATAGGTGTGGTCGCAGATGGCGTCCTCCTTGCCCAGGACGGTGATGTGGTGGTAGGCGCCGTACATGGCGGGCCGCATGAGGTTGGCCGCGCAGGCGTCGACACCGATGTACTCCTTGTAAATGTGCTTGGAGTGGATGGCCCGTGTGACAAGGGCGCCGTAGGGGGCCAGCATGAAACGGCCCATCTCCGTGTAGATCGCGACGTCATTCATGCCGGCGGGGACCAGGATCCTCTCATATTTCTCCCGGACGCCCTCTCCGATCACGCGGATGTCATTGGGAACCTCGCTCTTGCGGTAGGGGATGCCGACGCCGCCGGAAAGGTTGATAAAGGCGAAATGAATGCCGAGCTCCTTCTGGACCTCCACGGCCAGGGAGAAGAGGCGGCCTGCCAGCTCCGGATAATAGTCATTGGATACGGTGTTGCTGGCCAGGAAAGCGTGGAGGCCGAAATGCTTCACCCCCTTGTCGCGCAGGATCCGGTAGCCCTCAAAGAGCTGGGCCTTGGTAAAGCCGTATTTGGAGTCGCCGGGGTTGTCCATGATCCCGTTGGCCATCTGGAAGACCCCGCCGGGATTATAGCGCAGGGACATGGTCTCCGGGAATTTCCCGTCCAGGATCTTTTCCAGGAAGGGGATGTGGGTGATGTCGTCCAGGTTGATGACCGCTCCGAGTTTGGCGGCATAGGCATACTCTTCCGGGGGCGTGTCATTGGAGGAAAACATGATCTCATGACCGGATGCCCCGACAGCGTTGGACAGCATCAGCTCCGCCATGGAGGAGCAGTCAAAGCCGAAGCCGTATTCGCGGAAAATATCCATGATATAGGGATTGGGAGTGGCCTTGACCGCGAAATACTCGCGGAAACCAGGATTCCAGGCAAAGGCCTCCTGAACAGCCTTCGCGTTTTCCCTGATTCCTTTTTCATCATAGAGATAAAAGGGAGTCGGATACTGCTGCGCGATCTCTTCCGCCTTTTCCTTTGTTACATAAGGGATTTTTTTCATAATTACCTCCTATCGACTTAAATGTCGATTATCGACTCCCGTGTCTATTTCAACTCCAGTGTTGATTATCAACTCTAGTGTTGATTATCAACTCTAATGTTGATTATCGACTTCAATGTCGAAGCATGCAGTCCAGGCCCTTCCCGCGACAGCAAAGCATCCAAAAATGCGAGACACAATATGTGTTCTCAAAAAAATTACAATAGCAATATTGTATACACGGATACTCGTTTCGTCAATATAAAAACAGCCTGCAGAAGCCAATTCCACAGGCTGGTCTGTAACTCTGTTGCCTTTCAGGGCCGCCTTTAACGCCAGGTCTTTTTCGAGGCCTGAAGAAACTGTGGCAATGCCGGGCTTGGCTGACGACTGCTGGCGACTGAAAACCTTTTCACAAGTTTTAATCACTGACCGAGGTTTTCAATCTGC
Organism: Lachnospiraceae bacterium UBA4317; assembly: GCA_002394525.1. The sequence goes on from DGUF01000216.1 coordinate 47,307, forward strand.
CAGTCCACCGGGGCCTGGCCGTTCTTCTCCAGAAAGGCATTGCATTTGCTGAAATGCCTGCAACCGAAGAAACCTCTGTAGGCGGACAGGGGGCTGGGGTGGGGCGCCCGGAGGATCAGGTGGCGGGGATTCTGTAAAAGGGCCGCCTTCGCCTGAGCGGGGCTTCCCCAGAGCATGTAGACGATGGGGCGGTCCTGCCGGCTCACGGTCTGCAGGATGGCGTCTGTAAACTGCTCCCAGCCGTGTCCGCGGTGAGAATTGGCCTCATGGGCCCGGACGGTCAGGACCGTGTTGAGCAGGAGGACTCCCTGCCTGGCCCATTTGAGCAGATAGCCGTTGTCCGGAACATAGCAGCCCAGATCATCGTGGAGCTCCCGGTAGATGTTGACCAGGGAGGGCGGGGCCGGGCAGCCGGGCCGGACCGAGAAGCACATGCCGTGGGCCTGGCCCTCGCCGTGATAGGGGTCCTGGCCCAGGATCACGACCCGGACCTGTTCCAGAGGGGTCTCATGCAGGGCGCTGAAGAGGTCCTGGGCAGGGGGATAGATGGTCCTGGTCCTGTACTCCTCCTGGACAAAGGTGAATAAATCTCTGTAATAGGGTTTGGAAAACTCCGGCCGGAGGGCCTCCAGCCAGTCTCCACTGATCGCAGCCATTTCGCTGTCCTTTCCAAAAATGATGGTCCTAGCAAATATGTGGATGATCCCGTTCTCCAGGGTTCTGTAAAGCTTTCTCTAGAGCCATGCCCGGATGCTGCCGGGATAGTCTCCTTACAGGTCTGCGCAGGCCGCGTGAGCTTTTGTGGGCTTCTCTCCTTACAGTCCGCGCAGGGCCGCGTGAGCTTCTGTGGGCTTCTCTCCTTACAGGTCCGCGCAGGCCGCCAGAAGCTCTCTGAGATAGGCGTAGGTCCTGGCGGTGGAAGCCACATTCAGGCGCTCACCGGGGGTATGGATGTCCTCCATGTCGGGACCGATGGATATGCAGTCCAGACCCGGCACCTTGGCGGAGAGAAGGCCGCACTCCAGGCCTCCATGGGTGACTGTGACCTCGGGCCTGCTGCCGGTCACTTTCCTGTAGGTCTCCGCGGCCAGACGCCGGAAGTCGGAATCCCTGACCAGCTCCCAGGCGGGATAGGCGCCGGTGGTCTCCAGCGTTGCCCCGAATTCCTCGGCGATGCATTCGATCCTGTCCATCAGCATCCGCTTGCGGGAATTGAGGCTGCTCCGCACCAGGGACTGGACGCAGATGCCCTTGTCAAGCGTTGTGAGGATCCCCAGGCTCAGGGAGGTCTGGGGAATCTCCTTCTGGCCGGGTATATACTCGATCAGGCCATTGGGAAAGGCCATCAGGAAGCGGATCATGTGCAGGCTGTCCTTGCGGGTGAAGGCCTCTTTTCTCTCCCGCTCCCTGTTTTCCGGTATAGACAGGCGGACTTCGACCCCGGGGTCTGTCACGCTGTATTCCCTTTTGACCTCAGAGCCAAACCTTTCCACAGCAGCCTTTATATCCTCTTTTTTAGTTTTCCCCTTAAAAAGAAGGTGGGCCTGGGCATTGCGGGGGATGGCATTGTCCCTCTCTCCGCCGCTCATGCTGACAATATAGAATTTTCCGACCTTCGTGAGCTTATAGAGGAGCCTGGCCAGGAGCAGGATGGCGTTGGCCCTGCTCTCCCCGATCTTATCGCCCGAATGTCCGCCGAGCAGGCCTCCGATCTCGATCGTGACCGGGATCCCTTCCTTCAGCTTTTTTCTGCCGGGCAGGGTGCAGATCTCCTGGGCCCCGCCGGCGCAGCCGGCGGTAATGATGCCCTCGTCCTCGGAATCGAGATTGATCATCCTGCGGCTGTTGAGCGAGGACAGGTCCAGTCCCTCCGCCCCCAGAAGGCCCACTTCCTCGTCGACGGTAAAAATGCACTCCAGAGGAGGGCACTTGAGCGATTCATCAGCCAGAAGGGCCAGCATCATGGCGACTGCAATCCCGTTGTCGGCCCCTAGGGTCGTCCGGTCGGCCGTCAGCCATTCTCCGTCCGTCAGCAGGGTGATGGGCTGGGTCTCCAGGTCAATGTCCTTCGAGGCCTCCTTGGCCAGGACCATGTCGATATGACCCTGCAGGGCCACCGGGTCCCGGTCCTCGAAACCGGCCGATCCCTGCCTGCGGATGATCAGGTTGCCCATGTCGTCCCTGTAATAGTCAAACCCGTGCTTTTTTGCGAACTGCTCCAGGTGGTCACTGATCTCTTCCGTGTGGAAGGACCCGTGGGGAATGGATGCGATCTTTCTGAAGTGGGCGAATACATCGAAAGGCTCCAGGTCCTCCACCCCTTCCCGGGTCCAGACCGGCTCTTCTTTGACAGGTTCCTCTGCAACAGGCGTGTCTGCAGAAGTTTCCTTTGCTGCAGCCTCTTTGGCAATGGTTTCACTTGCCACAGCTTCTTCTGTAGCAGATTCTTCTGCGATATTTTCTTCAGCAATGTTTTCTTCTGAAATGTTTTCTTCTGTAATAACCTCTTCTTCGAAAGTCTCTTTTGATGTATTCTCTTCTCTGCCGGCTTCCGCCTTCCTGATCTCTGTAGTCATATCCTCTTCTGCCTTTTCCTCTGCTGTATCCAATTCTTGCGTTTTGATCTCTGTATGAGTGTTCATAGCTGCGTCTTCCTTCTCTTTTTCTTCTGGTCCGGACTCTGCCGACCCATGGGTCCCGGGCTCCGGTCCGGTTCCCGCCGGCGCGGTGCTTTCCGGATTCGCTCCGGGCTCTGCCGGAACAATGGTCTCCGGCTCCGCCCCGGTTCCCGCCGGAACAATGGTCTCCGGCTCCGCTCCTGTTTCTGCCTGCCTGTCCTCTGTTTCTGTCTGAAGCACTGCTATCGTGTCTTTGTCAGGCCCGGCCGGCCCCGCGGCGGACCTGCCCTTCTTCCTCAGGAGAGCCCGGATCCGAAATAAACGATCGACTCTGAACAAGGCCATAATGCTTCCTTTCTTAGATCCTCACCGGTATATCGTGTTCCTTCAGGTATTCTTTGACCTGGCGGATCTCCAGCTCCTTGAAGTGAAAGAGGGAGGCGGCGAGGGCCGCGTCCGCTCCGCCGACTGTCAGGGCCTCCCGGAAGTGTTCCAGGGTGCCGGCTCCGCCGGAGGCGATCACGGGGATCCCGACCGCGTCGGAGACCGCCCGGGTCAGCTCCAGGTCATATCCGTTCTTTGTGCCGTCTCCGTCCATGCTGGTCAGCAGGATCTCGCCCGCTCCCAGCTTCTCGGCCTGGACGGCCCATTCGATGGCGTCAATGCCGGTATCGATGCGGCCGCCGCTGCGGTAGATGGTCCAGCCGTCCCCGGAGGGTCTGCGCCTGGCGTCGATCGCGACGACGATGCACTGGCTGCCGAAGCGCTCCGCGCCCTCGGCGATCAGGGCCGGGCGGTTGATGGCGGCGGAGTTGACCGAGACCTTGTCAGCCCCCTCCCGCAGGATGGCCCGCATGTCGTCTGTCGTCCGGATCCCGCCTCCGACGGTAAAGGGGATAAAGACCCGCTCCGCGACCCTGCGGACCATGTCGGCCACCGTGGCGCGGGCGTCGCTGGTCGCCGTGATGTCCAGGAAGACCAGTTCATCGGCCCCGGCCCTGGAGTAGGCCTCGCCGGCCTCGACCGGGTCGCCCGCATCACGCAGGGAGACGAAATTGATACCTTTAACGACCCTGCCTCCGTTGACATCCAGGCAGGGGATGATCC
>DGUF01000224.1 GCA_002394525.1 Lachnospiraceae bacterium UBA4317
CGGCCACATTGGACAGGCTTCCCTGAAGGGACATGCCGACAGCCAGCATGAGAGTGCCCAGGACCGTGACGATCGAGGCCGTATTGACGCCCAGCTGGCCCAGGATCATAAAGATCAGGATGATATGCAGGATGATATCCAGGGCCGATCCCAGGAACCGAATCAGGCCGACGTCGGCCTGGGTCCGCTCCAGGGTCTTTTTCAGCATACCGTGGAGCAGGCTGATCAGCTTTCTGCCCACAATCAAAATGACCAGACAGACGACTATATTAAAGGCCAGAGACCGGATCCCCGGCAGGAGCTCATCCATGATCGTCTTCATATTTGAGACGGAAAGGTCGGAAGGCTCGATGGGCTCCAGGTCCTCCAGCTTTTCGATCGGATTGGATTCCATGGCCGTCGTGATCAGACCGGGCCATCCTGCCCGTCCGGCCGCCCGAAACAGGCCTGTCAGACCAGGTCCGCCGGTCAGACTTGCCAGGCCGCTTTTCATCAGATTACAAATCAAGGCTCACTCCTTCCTGCCTCTCAAAAATCCGTGATCCGCATCCGCCTGTCAGGCGCCGATCGCTTTTTTGATCGCGGCAAGAAGGTCGTCGTATTCCTCGAAGGCCGGAAGGTCCGGATTGTCCCTGCGGATCTGGTCCGTGCTGCGGAAGAGGAAGCCGTCCTTGCCGGCCCGGATCATGGCCAGGTCGTTGTAGCTGTCGCCGATCCCGATCGTCTCAAATCCGACCGACTGGAGGGCGCGGACCGTGGAGAGCTTGGAGTTGGCCACGCGCATCTTGTGGCCGATGATCTCACCGTCCGGAGCCACCACCAGGGAATTGCAGAAGAGGGTGGGCCAGCCCAGCTTTTTCATCAGGGGCTTCGCGAATTCCGTAAAGGTATCGCTGATGATGACGGCCTGGGTCAGGCTGCGAAGCTCATTGAGAAATTCAAGGGCCCCCGGGAGCGGATCGATCTTTTCGATCGTCTCCTGGATCTGGGGAAGCCCCAGTCCGTGTTCATGCAGGATAGCGCGGCGAAATGCCATCAGCTTATCATAATCGGGCTCGTCCCGGGTCGTCCTTTTCAGCTCCGGGATCCCCGTCACCTCCGAAAAAGCGATCCAGATTTCAGGTACCAGTACACCTTCCAGGTCCAGACAGACTATATGCATCTCTTGAGTTCCTTTCTTTCACTTATCTGAGGGCCGCGCGCCCTTCCCCTCCCGGGGATGCCGCGGCGCAAAAAAGGTCCTGCGGAAGGCCGGTCTGCACTGTATCAAAATAAAGTGCAGGTCCCCGCAGTTCCAGAATGTTGATATGATCTTTTCTATGGTAGCATGGAAAAACCATTTTTTCAAACATATTAAAGGAGCCGGCAGCTGGCTGCCGGCCCCTGAAAGGACGATCTTTTTACTGGTTCTGCCCCTCTTTCCTGAGGGCGTCGGTGATGTCCCGGGGGATGGTAAACTCGACTGTCCCCATATACATGGGGGCGACCTCCATCTCGTCAAAGCAGACCACCAGGTCTCCCCTGTCATTGAAATAGAAGTCCTGATCGGGACGGATCAGACTGAAATCTGAGTCCGGATCCTCCTCCGAATCGATCCAGTACTGGACATCCGGATCCGCCGCCATCCGGTCCTTCATCTGGCTGATGATATTTTCACTGATGGGTGTGATGTAGTCGATATCACTGCCGAACCAGGACTCCAGGGTCGTCCGCTCTCCGGTCTTTTTATTGATCACAAAATGGTCGGTCTGCTCCCAGCCGTCCGCGGAGGCCGTAAAGGTGTTGACCGCCACACAGAGCCAGTCTGCGGAATCCGTCACCGTCTCATGGGTAAAGCGCAGGGTCATATAGCCGTGCTCTCCGGAAATGCCCTTTTCAAAATCGGCTATGGCGGCCCGGGCCTTGTCCCGGACCTCCTCTGTGACCTGTGCGGCTGTCAGGACAGCCTGTATGGAGGCATCCTCCGCCTCCTCCGAAGACGCGCCCGCAGCAGACTCATCATCCTCTGACGGCTCATCCAGTTCATACTCTTTGGCGGATTCGGGAGAGAGCTCCTCCACAGTGCCGGCCAGGACGCTGACTCCGCAGGTCCTGCTGACCCGGCTGCCGGCATCGCCGTCTTTTATAGATGTCTCATCCGCGGGGCCCGGTTCTTCGGAACTCTGCTCTGCAGGGCTCAGCTCTGCGGAACTCTGCTCCGCGAGGCCCGTTTCTTCGGAACTCTGCTCTGCGGGGCCCGGTTCTGCGGCGCTCTCCTTCTGGAGGCTCTGCTCTTTGGAGCTCTTTATTTCGGAATCAACCTCTTCGGAGCTCTCCCCGCCGCCCTTTGCCGAGACGATGGCCGGCTCCTCCACATAGGCGTCCGACCGCTCATCTGCATGCTCATAGCTGCGCACAGTGACCATGCGGAAATACCTGCCCAGGACAGGGATCCCCCCAAAGGCAGATGCGGCGCCGGGGCTCAGGTTGGGCAGCAACAGGGAGAGGCACAGGACCGCCGCGGCCGGGGCCGCCCAGCGCTGGAGCCTGAACAGGCTTCTTTTGGCGCGGGAAGGCCTTTGGGAAGCCTTTTTGAAAACCTGCTCTTCGGTCTCCTCACCGGCAGGGTCCGCCTCCGGCATTCTGCCCGCCTCCTCTATGTACTGGTCCCGGATCCCGCTCATGGCCTCCAGTAAATCATACTTATCCATCACATTAATCCCTCTTTTTCCAGATGTTTCTGAAGCGACCGCCTCATGCGCAGCAGCGTCACCTTGACGTCGCTGGTGCCGAGCCCGTACATTTCGGCGATATCGACCACCGGATCCATGTAAAAATACCTTCTCACGAAAAGCTTTCTCTGTTTTTCGGAAACCGTGTCGAGATATTCATTGATGGCCTTTTCCAGCGCCTTGCGGTCCACGGTCTCCGAGACATTGTCCGAGGAGCAGGATGCGCACTCCCCCAGTTCATCCAGAGATTCCGAGAGGCGGTCGCCGGTCCTCTTGAGCGCGTGCCCGGCCCGGTATCTGGAGATCGCCAGGTTTCTGGTGATCCGGCCCAGAAAAGCGCTCAGGCAGTCGGGCTTCGCGGGAGGGATGCTGTTCCAGGCACCCAGCCAGGTGTCGTTCAGGCACTCCTGCACATCCTCCTCCACGCCCAGAATGTTGTAGGCGATCGTGCGGCAGTAGCGGCCGTAGGCGGCCTCCGTCATGGTAATGGCACTCTCATCTCTGTTCCAGAACAGATCTATGATCTTTTTATCGTCCATTTGGTCTCTTCTCTTCTCCGGTGCGCCTTCTGAAAAGACGCTCTTACTTATAATAAACGGCATTCATCAGCGGAGGGTTACACTGACCTCGTAGTCCTTCTTCCCGTTCCCCGTGACTGTGATCGTTCCGTCCTCTGAGGTCCGGTAGACATCCACATCCTCTTCCTCCAGCTTTTTGAGCACTTTGGGGGAGGCATCCTCGTCCAGGCTGTCCGTGATCACGGCGATCTTCGGAGAGACCGCCTCGATCATGTCCGCGCTGTTTTTTTCCTTTTTTCCGTGGTGGGGGAGCTTGAGCAGGTCATACTCCCGGCTGCTCTCCTCCAGCCAGACGTCGATCGCGTCCCGTTCTATATCGCCCGGCAAAAACCAGGAGTCCTCCCCGTAAAAGGCCTCGACTGTCAGCGAGGCGTCGTTGTCGTTTTCCTCCAGCGGGTCATAGGGGACCAGGGCGGGATTGATCCTGATCTCCAGGCCGCCCAGGGCCAGGTTCTGTGCGGACTCGACATTGACGGCATGCAGCCCCTCCGACTGGATCAGGGCCAGCAGGGGCCCGCTCTTGTCCGCTTCCCCCTCGTAGTCAGGCAGGTAGATGGTGTCCGCCGGGACCTGGTTCAGGATCCTTTCGGCCCCGCCCACATGGTCCTTGTCGTAGTGGGTGATGATCGCCGCGTCCAGCTTCTCCACGCCGCGGTCCTTCAGCTCCTCCAGGACCTGGTCCGCGGTCTCCGCATAGCCGGTGTCCAGGAGCAGAAAGTGGTCCTCACAGTGAAAGAGGATGCAGTCTCCCTTTCCCACATCAAAAAAGACCGCCTCCATCGTTCCGTCCGCCAGGGGGGCCGCAGCAGCCGCAGGTGCCTGGCCCTGTGCGCCGGCAGATCCCGTGGTCTTCGCCTTCCCGCAGCCGGCAGCCAGCACAAGAGCCAGCAGCACTGACAGAATCATGTTTATCCTTTTGCGTCTTCTCTTTTCTGTCATCTGTTCCGCCTTTCCTCCAAAGTCATTCCTTTTCCAGTCTTCCACACCATGCCGGAGCACGTAAGTGCGCAGGCATGGCCAGCAGGTCTCCCGGGAGCCCGCGCGCCTTGCTCTATCATAGACAGAATCTGTGTATAGGCTGTGAATAAAACGTTACATGTCAGAGCCCCCTCGATGGGCATGGAGATGAAAAGAAGGCTGTACGCGTCTTCCGCATACAGCCTTCCGGCAGCCCCCTCCGGGGCGGTTTCTGTAGAAGGGATACAAGCGCTGCCGTCACCGGTTCCCGAGTCCCGCCGGCAGCAGCTGTCCTCAAAAGCATGGGCCGGTCAGAGCCGGATCAGTCCCTCTTGACGGTCGCTCTGGCATTTTTGACCAGGGAATTCATCTCTGCCAGGGCCTTCTTCAGACGCTCGCTGTCGTACTCGTCTGCGAGCAGGGCGCGGTAGATGACGGCCGCCTGCTGCTGCAGCGTGCCTTCAATGCCTGCCCCGATGCCGACCAGGCGAAGGTCGCCGTTGCTCTGCTCGTCATAGAAGGCGACGTCGGGAAGATCATCCTGGGATGTGTCCATGAAATACAGGTTAAATTCATTATCCCCGGTCAGGTCGACAGCCATTGTGTCCACTCTTCCGTCTCCGACAGAATCCATGAGACCGAGATCTACCTTTCTATCTGCATCCAGATCAAGAAAAATCTCATCCTTCTTGCTGGTGAGAATCATCTTGCTGAGTGTGGGGTCTTCCTTCATTCTTGTCTTGATTTTTGCGATAGCAGTCATAAAATAATACCTCCCTCACTTCCGGCCGCCTCCGGTCGTCCGGATCCTGAAAACCGGCCGGTTTTGTCATTGCTTTTACTATTGTATAACTAATCCGCATATTAGTCACGGATTTTCTTATTTATATTTGCAGCCCCTTATTTCCGGTCCAGCCATGGCGAATCCGACTGGTTTTTATGTCAACAGCGCAAAAGCCCGGGGCAGCCGGCTGCAGGGCGCGGATCTGTAAAGCTGAAGTGTAAAACCCCGGGTTTTTGCGTTGGAAATCACGCAAAACGCCTCGCGTTTCAGGTTGGCCTGAGCTGTAACCCTGTGTCATAAAAATGCCGGCAGGGCCGCGACAGCATTTGTCTAAACAGCCAATCATTGATATAATAAATTCATGCGAAAGACCCGGACCGCATCCGTTTTTCACGGCATGACCGGGTCCTCAGAAGTGCGTAAACCGTGACTTTCCGCGGGAGCCGGATCCTCTCTTCCGGCCGCCGGCAAGAAGAATAAAAACAGGTGCATCCGTTATGCTGCAGCAGAACATTTCTCAGTCGCAACAGCAGATCCTGTCTGTGGATCAGCGACAGTCTCTCCAGATCCTGGCCTATAACAATCAGGAGCTGGATTCCTTTCTCACCGAGGAGTATATGCAGAATCCTCTTCTGGAGTGCATGCGGGACAAGCAGTCCGAGATCATTGACTCCCTGGACGGGCATTACGAAAATGCCAGTTCCTACAAGGACCATTATATCCGCTATGAGGACGAGGATACCGACAGGAGGGGGGATATCCGGGCCGCCGAGCCGCCGGCCCTCAAGGAACAGCTCAAAGGCCAGCTCAGGATCCGGGATTACAGCCCTGAGGAATGGGACCTGATCGACTATCTGATCGATTGTCTCGATGAGAAGGGCTTTTTCCATTACAGCCCCGAGGAGATCGCCCGGTCCGGCGGCTATCCCGTCGAATCCGTCCGCAAATGCCTCGAGGATCTCAAGGAGCTCGAGCCAGCCGGCATCTTTTCCTCTGATATCGCGGAATGTCTGCTCCGCCAGCTCAGAAAGGACGACCCGGAGGATCAGCTGCTGATCAGGATCATCTCGGACCACCTGCAGGACCTCCTGCAGGGCAATCTGAGCGCGATCACGCGCTCTCTCAAGATCACGACCGCCAAATGCCGGGCCTGCATCCAGCGGATCGGCGAGCTCAATCCCCGTCCCATCATGAATACGGAGACCGGTCATACGGGATATATCGTCCCGGACATCCTGGTCAGCCGGGACAACGGCAGCTGGACCGTGACCCTCAACGACAGCTGGATGGGCGAATACAAATTCAACGATTACTACATCCACATGATGCAGACCGCCACCGATCCGGAGCTCCGGGAATATTTCCGTGTAAAGCTGGAGAGGGCCAGGCTGATCGTCACCTCCATAGAGAGGAGGCGGGACACGATCATCCGCATCGTCAGGGCCGTCCTGGACTACCAGAGTGACTTCTTCCTGGAAAACGGGAGCCTCCTGCCCATGACCATGGACCAGATCGCCAAAAGCCTGGATATCAGCACCTCCACGGTCAGCAGGGCCATCCGCAACAAATATATCCAGTACAGGCGGCCTCTCCTGCTCCGGGACCTCTTCTCGGCGCCTGCCTCCTCTGACACAGATGTATCCGCCGACAGCGTCCGCGGCCTCATAGAGGAGATGATCCGCCGCGAAGATCACAGCAGGCCCCTGAGCGACGACAAGATCGCAAGCTCCCTCAAGGAAAAAGGCATCTCCATTTCCAGGAGGACTGTCGCCAAATACAGGCAGCAGATGGGGATCCCGGATTCCAGGCTCCGCGCCTACCTTTAAAAAACAGACACAGCTGCTCACCCGGTGGACAGCTGTGTTTTTTATTTCATTTTTCATCGGAAATTGCAATCTCCGGTGAGGTAAAGCCCACCGGCAAACCTTTGGTTCATTGGATGCAGCACCCGCCTTCAACGGTCCTGCCGTCCCTCATTTCTTCCTCTGAGCACTGTGTAAAAGGCCGCGGCCGCGATCGCGGTCAGGGCTGCGGCCCAGGCCGGGGTGCAGATGGTCCGCCAGGCTCCGGTCCTGTTCAGGAGGAGGATCAGGAGGTTGCAGGCTCCGTGCAGCCCCGCGGGCACAGCCGGACGGCCCGTCCATATATAGGCCAGGGCAAACACCAGGCCCATGATCATGGCATAGACCGCTTGGACCAGGGATCCGTGGTAGGCGCCGAAGAGGGCCGACGAAAAAAAGACCGCCGGCCAGAGCCCCAGGGTCCTCTCCAGCCTGGACAAAAGGATCCCGCGGAAGATCCCCTCCTCGATCAGGGGAATACAGACTCCGAAGACCACTGCCTCCACGGCGAAGCCGGAAAAACCGGGCAGCAGGCCGGTCGCCGGCCCCGCGCTCCCGGCTCCCGCACCGGCCAGGGCCAGGACAATATTGACTGCGGCAGCCAGGGCCATGGTCCCCACCATCAGGACAGGGATCATCCGATCCTTAAGTCGGCCGGAAAGCGGATATCTGGCCGCAAAGGCACAGATCTCCGCGGCAAGGGTCCCGCGCACAAAAAGAAAGCCCGCCGCCGGAGGCAGGAGCTGCGAAAGGCAGGTCCAGAGGCACTTCAGCGTATAGGTCCCGGCAGGGCTGCCGCCGTCTCTGAGCAGGCTTTCCGCCAGAAGGCCTCCTGCCGCCTCCATGACCGCGGAAACGGCCCACAGCATGATCATATAGAGGATCAGAGGACGAAAAACAGAAACGATCTCCCTCAGCTCCATTCTCCCTCGCATGCTCTCAAGACTCCTTCTCTTCCCTCAAAACTCCTGTCAAAACCGGTCAGCCTGAAAAATTGTTTTTTCGCTTTCCGGAAGGATCCACGCTTCCAGAATCTGTATTCCGGACTCCGAAAAGAGGCCCGGTTCCATGATATCAGGGTTCCCGCCCTCCGAAAAAGGGGCCCGGCCTCTGAAAAGAGCCCCGATGCAGATCCTGCACCGGGGCTCCCGATCCTCTATTTTCATTATCATCCCGCTTTAAAAGTCCGAATCCGTCCTCTTAAAGCTGTATAGAGACCACTAAAACCGGATATTATCTGAGCATAGCGCCGCCGATGACCATCATCTGGACCTCGGATGTGCCTTCGTAGATCTCGGTGATCTT
>DGUF01000179.1 GCA_002394525.1 Lachnospiraceae bacterium UBA4317
GGCGTGGAGACGACCAGGCAGATCCGCAGGGTGGCCGGCCACGACTCGGCCATCATCATCCTGACCTCCTACAACTGGGAGGATATCGCCGAGGAGGCGAGGATGGCGGGAGTGGACAGCTTTGTGCCCAAGCCCCTCTTCGCGGGGACCGTCCTGGATGAATTCCGCGAGGCCTTTAAAAAGAAGAACGAGGCCCTTATGCGCAGGACCGCCGACCTCAAGGGCCGCAGGATCCTGCTGGCGGAGGACATGGTGGTCAACGCGGAGATCATGGTCATGGTCCTGAGCATGCGGGAGATCCTCACCGATGTGGCGGAAAACGGAAAGGCCGCGGTGGAGATGTTCGCCTCCCGGCCGGAGGGCTATTACGACGCCATCCTCATGGACATGCGCATGCCGGAGATGGACGGACTGGAGGCGACCAGGAAGATCCGCGGGATGGACCGGGCGGACGCCGCAAGGATCCCGATCATCGCCCTGACCGCAAATGCCTTTGACGAGGACGTCCAGCGGAGCCTGCAGGCCGGCCTCAACGCCCACCTGTCCAAACCGGTTGAGGCCGAGGCCCTGTTCGAGACACTGGAAAACATGATCCAGGATTAAGACGGAAAAAGACGGAAAACTGGCAGAGTCTGAAACTGCCGTAGAGACCGGAAAAAGCAAGGAAGGAGTATATATTTATGAAAAAAAAGATTCTGGCAGTCCTGCTCTGTGCCCTGGTCCTGACTGCGGGCTGCAGCTCCGCCGCCCCCTCTTCGGGGACTAAGAGTACAGGAAAAGAGGAAAAGGCGGCGACAGAGGAGAGCGCCCCGGCGGCTGAGGCCGGCGGGACAGAAGAAAAAACGCAGAAGGCAGCGGATGCCGTGAAGGAAGAGGGGGAGGCGGAGCAGACCGAGGCCGCTGAGGCGGATACGGCTGAGGTTGCCGCGGAGGCGGACAAGGCTGAGGCTGTGGAAAGCGATACGGCCAAAGCCGCTGCAGACGCCGATGCAGAGGCGGAGCAGACCGAGGCCGCTGAGGCGGATACGGCCCTGACTGCTGCAGCGGACGATGACAAGGCCCAGGCCGCTGAAACAGCTGCTTCCGCATTTTCAGCTGAAGCCGCAGAAGCCGCGGAAGCCGCGGACCAGGCAAAAGAGGATAAGACCGAGGCCCTGAGAAAGAAGGCCGCCGAGGCAAAGGAAAAGGCGGAAAAAGCCGCCGAAGAGAAGCGGAAGGCCGAGGCCGAAGCCCTGGCGGGGGACTATGTGCCGGAGGGCTTCAGCCCCTACGGAGAATACACCCTGGTCTTTGACTCCGGCTATACGGTCAAGAGCCGCTACTCCCAGGCCGGACTTACCTTCTATATGGAGAGCGAGGAATTTTTCTTCATCCGGGACAAGGACCTGCCGGACATGACCGGAAATGTGGCCCACATCCTCTTCAACACCCAGGCCCCCATGACAGAGGCGGAGGCGGCCGGAGAGGACTTCCCCTTCACGGAAGGCTACGTCCTCTACATTTCCCTCGACGACGGCAGCTACCATGAAGTCTACAGCAGCCAGCTGGATTTGACCGGCAGGAGATTTGCCAGAGACCTCTTTGAATCCTTCCGCGTCAAATGGGAGGGTGCCTTCTGACCCGCCCCGCCCCAAACCTCTGTCTGAAAGCTGCCAGCCAACAGCTAAAAGCTAAAAGCTAAAAGCTAACAGCCAATAGCTAAAAGCTAATAGCTAACAGCTAATAGCTTCCAGCCAACAGCTTCCAGCTAAAGAAAACATTTTACAACCAGGCAGACATGGTGCTATAATGGCACAGTGTCTGCCTTTACAGTGCCTTGAAGGCACCAGAGCTGCCGCCCGGCAGCTGCTGTAAAAGCGGCGCAAAACCGGCAAAGACGCCGGTGCTTTTGGAGCCGGACCACTGGTCCTGATCCGGAGGACAAAAGCGTACAGTGTATATAGTTGGAGGAGTTGATCAAAATGAAGAAATCAAGAGCGGTCATTTCCCTTCTGCTCGTGGCGGCCATCTCAGGGCTGATGGCATATACCGTGCTGATCGGATTTGGCAAGGGACACAGAGGATCGTATCACAACATCAAAAAGGGTCTGGATCTGGCCGGCGGCGCCAGCATCACCTATCAGGCCGTGGGCGAAGAGCCCCCGACCCAGGAGGACCTCAACGATACAAAGTATAAGCTGCAGCGCCGTGTCGACCAGTACAGCACGGAGGCGCAGGTCTATACAGAGGGTACAGACCGTCTCAATATCGAGATCCCCGGCATTTCCGGCGTCGCGGAGACCAACCAGATCCTGGAGGACCTGGGCCGCCCCGGATCCCTCTACTTTATCCGTCAGACCGATGAAAAGGGAGAGCAGAATTATCAGCTCGGAGTCACCGAGGACGGGGCTGTCGAGTATGTTCTGACCAAGGAGCTGGACCAGATCATCAAGGACGGCGACGCCGTCGTCACCGGCACCCAGGTTACGGACGCCAAGGCGGGCTATCAGCAGGACGACATGGGCAACAAGCAGATCGTCGTCTCCCTGACCTTCAATGACGAAGGCAAAAAGGCCTTTGCCGAGGCCACGACCAAGGCTTATTCCGCCCATGAGTCCATCGGTATCTACTATGACGGACACTTTATCAGCGTCCCCTCTGTCCAGGCGGCCATCACGGACGGCCGCGCGGTCATCACCGGTGAGGAGACGATCGAATCCGCCGAGAACCTGGCTTCCACCATCCGGATCGGTGGTCTGAAGGTGGAGCTGGAGCGCCTGCGCTCCCAGATCGTCGGCGCCCAGCTGGGCCATGACGCCATCCGGACCAGTAAATTCGCCGGCATGGTCGGCTTTGCCCTGGTCGCCCTCTTTATGATCGTGATCTACCTGCTGCCCGGCTTCGCGGCAGTCCTGGCCCTGTGCATCTATGTTCTGATGATGGCACTGGTCCTCAATGGCTTTGACATCACCCTGACCCTGCCCGGCATCGCAGGTATCCTGCTGTCGATCGGTATGGCAGTCGATGCCAACGTCATCATTTTCGCCCGCATCCGCGAGGAGCTGGCGACCGGCATCGGCGTGAAGACCGCCATCAACAACGGTTATCACAAGGCTCTTTCCGCCATCATCGACGGCAACGTCACCACCCTGATCGCGGCGGCAGTCCTGGCTCTTCTGGGATCCGGCACGGTCAAGGGCTTTGCCTACACCCTGGCCATCGGTATCATCCTGTCCATGATCACATCCCTGTTCGTGACCAGGCTGATCATGAACATCTTCTACGGACTGGGCCTGACCAACAAGAAGCTCTACGGCGTCGCCAGAGAGCGCGCCACGATCCGCTTCGTGGAGCGCAGGAAGGTCTTCTTCGCCGTCTCCATCGCCCTGGTCCTGGCAGGCTTTGTCGCCATGGGCATCTACCAGGTCAGAACCGGAGCCCCTCTCAATTACAGCCTCGACTTCGTCGGCGGTACAGCCACCAGTGTCAGCTTCAATGAGGATATGTCCCTGGAGGAGATCGACAAGAAGGTCATCCCGGTCTTCACCAAGGTGACCGGGGACAACAATGTCCAGGTCCAGAAGGTCGCCGGCAGCAATGAAGTCATCTTCAAGTCGGTCGTTCTGGA
>DGUF01000249.1 GCA_002394525.1 Lachnospiraceae bacterium UBA4317
TCCTGCAGAAGCAGTTTGCGGAAGGGATCACCGGCGCTGTCAAGTAACTCGGAAACCTTTTCACCTGGTAGTTTTTTCGCTGGACATCACCACATCGTTCGGTTATAATGCATAACAACGCTCAGCAAGTGCTTTGGGCCGCTCTGTCCTGAAGTGCGTTCGATGTGTCCGGCGAGGCCCTGCTCATGGAGCATCGGCGCTCTCGGTACATCGTCTGAGAGCGCCGTCTTTATGAGCATTCATCTCTTTTGATGTTTGTCATCTTCAATTCACATTGTTCAGAGGCTTTAATATGAAAACATTCGATTTCGACTCCATTGTCAAGAATCCTTCCGTCTTTGCCGATGGTCGGCTGCCTGCCCACGCAGATTTCATTCCTTACCGGAACGAAGCCGAATACGCTGTCCGTGAGAGCAGCCTGCGGATGCCCCTGGACGGGATCTGGCGGTTCCGTTATTCACGGAATCCCTCTGCCGCCTCTGATGGCTTCTGGCAGCCCGGCTACGATCTCTCCGGCTGGGACAGCATCCGTGTCCCTGCTCATATCCAGATGGAGGGCTATGACGTCCCGGCCTATATCAATTACCAGTATCCCTGGGACGGCAGGGAGGACCTGGTGCCCGGCCAGGTCCCGGAGCGCTTTGATCCGACCGCGTCCTATGTCCGGTATTTCCGGCTGCCGGAGGCCATGCGGGCTTATCTGGACCAGGGAAGCCCTGTCTATATTTCCTTCCAGGGAGTGGAGAGCGGGTTTGCCCTCTGGTGCAACGGGCACTTTGCCGGCTACAGTGAGGACAGCTTCACACCCTCCGAATTTGACCTGACCCCCTACCTGGTGGAGGGGGAGAACAAGCTAGCTGTGCAGGTCTACAAGTGGACGGCCTCCAGCTGGCTGGAGAGCCAGGACTTTTTCCGCTTCTCCGGGATCTTCCGGGACGTCTGGCTCTACACGGTTCCGGAGGCCCATGTCCGGGATCTGAAGATCTGCCCCCGGCTGGATGAGACCCTGACCGGGGGGACCCTGGAGGCCGAAGCCCGGGTCTCCTTTTATGGGCAGCGGAAGGGGGCTTCCGCCTCCGCAAAGAGGACCGGCGGCAGACCCTGTTTCCTCACTTACGAACTTACAAAGGACGGCAAGCAGGTCGCGGCTGGCAGGGAGGACCTGGTCCCGGGGCCTGAGGACCAGGCAGCTGCCCTGATCCGGATCCCGGTGGACAAGCCCCTTTTATGGAGCGCCGAGGACCCGCAGCTCTATGAGCTCACGGTCCGTCTGGTCAAAGAGGGGCCGGAGGGGCAGGACCTTTTGCTGGAGATCATGCGGGAGCGGGCCGGCTTCCGCCGCTTTGAGATGAAGGACGGCCTCATGTGCCTGAACGGGAGGCGGATCGTCTTCCGCGGCGTCAACCGGCATGAATTCACCTGTGACAGCGGCCGGGTCGTCTCCCCCGAGATCACCCGCCAGGACCTGGTCCTGATGAAGAAAAACAATATCAACGCCGTGCGCACCTGCCACTATCCCAATGCCTCCGCCCTCTACCGGCTCTGCGATGAGCTGGGCCTCTACCTGATCGCCGAGAACAATATGGAGTCCCACGCCAGCTGGGCCCCTGTGGAGGCGGGGCTGCCCACTCCGGGGATCGTCCCCGGGGATGACGGGCGCTGGCTCCCCCTGCTCCTGGACCGCGTCGATTCCTGTTACCAGAGGGACAAAAACCATCCTTCCATCCTGATCTGGTCCGTTGGCAATGAGTCCTTCGGCGGCAGCGTGATCCGGGATATGGCCGACCATTTCCGCAGGCTGGACCCGGACCGCCTGGTCCACTACGAGGGGATCTTCCACGACCGGACCTGGCCGCAGTCCAGCGATATGGAGAGCCAGATGTATCCCTCCGCCGAGGCCATCGAGGACTTCCTCAGGGACCACAGGGACAAGCCCTTTATCTGCTGTGAGTACACCCATGCCATGGGCAACTCCTGCGGGGGCATGCACCGCTACACCGACCTGACCCTCAGAGAGCCCCTCTACCAGGGAGGCTTTATCTGGGATTTTGTCGACCAGTCCATCCGCAGCAAAAACCGCTTTGGAGAGGAGTTCCAGGCCTACGGAGGCGATTTCGGCGAGCGGCCGACCGACTATGATTTTTCCGGCAACGGGATCGTCGACGGCGCCCGCCGCCCCTACGAGGGCAAGATGCAGGAGGTCAAATACAATTATCAGGCCGTCCGCTTCAAAGTCGGCAGGGACAGGGTCCTGATCTGCAACGACAACCTGTTCACTTCGACCGGCGGGCTCGACTGCGCCGTCAGCCTGGAGAGGGAGGGGGAGTGCCTGGTCCGGGCGGACCTGCAGACGGATGTCCCTCCCCTGTCGGAAAGAAGTTACGTCCTTCCCGGATCCGTTCTGGAAGCCATCCGGCGGATCGAAGAGGAGGCGGAGACAGGACAGGCCCCGGTGGAATATTCCGTGACGGTCTCCCTGCGCCTGCGCGAGGACTGCGCCTGGGCCCGCCGCGGCCATGAGACGGCCTTTGGCCAGGGAGTCTTTTCAGCCGGCGCCCCTGCCGATCCTTGTGACGGATCCGGAATGGAAGCAGAGGCAGAGGCAGAGGTCTTCTCCCTGCCTGCGGAGGAAGCTGATCCCGCGGCCGGACCCGCCGGCGGCGCCCATGCGACCGTCCTGCATATACAGGGCGCTGAATATGCATCTGCCGGGTCCTCCGGCAGGGAAGAGAAGACCTGGGCAGGCCGGGAGACGGTATGGAAGGAAGTGACCGGGACCGACTGGTCGCGGGCCATTTGCCTGGACAGCCCTCTCGGAAGGCTGCGGCTGGTCCGGGGCAGCTTCAATATCGGCATCCAGGGAGACCATTTCGAGGCCCTCTTCTCCATCCTGCAGGGGGGACTTGTGTCCTTCCGCCGGGGCGGAAATCCCTTTGCCGGCGCGCAGACCGGCGCGCGGGCCGCGGGAGGGGCATCCGCCGTCACCGGGCAGGAGCTGTTCGCGCAGATTCCCCGCCCCTGCTTCTGGCGGGCGCCCACCAGCAACGACGCCGGAAACCATATGGCTGCCCGCCACGGGATCTGGAAGCTGGCGGATGAGTACCAGGTACCCAGGCCCGAGACCCTCAGGATCTTTACCTCGGAGGACTCGGTCCTGCTGCAGATCTGCCATAGCCTGCCTTTTTCCCCGTTTTTGGGGGAGGCATCGCAGGGCCGAGCCTCAGGGCAGCCCGGGCCGGACCCGGCCGGAGCCTTTGTCAGGGTCGGATACTGCTTCCGGGCGGACGGCAGGCTGACCCTGTCCCTGGACTGGGATCCGGAGACCGGGAAAGAGGCCGGGCAGGATGAATCCGCCCGGGCCGGCGGATTCCCGCAGGATGGCCGGGGGCTTCCTTCCATGCCCCTGTTCGGCTTCCGCTTCCGCATGAACCCGGACCTGGACCGCTTCCGCTTTTACGGGAAGGGCCCTGCGGAAAACTATGCCGACCGCTGCCGGGGAGCCAGGCTCGGCATCTATTCCAGCCTGGTCAGAGACAACATGTCCCCCTATCTGGTGCCCCAGGAATGCGGCAACCGCACCGGTGTGCGCTGGGCGGAAGTGACGGACCGCCGGGGCCGGGGGCTCCGGTTCACAGCCGGCGGACAGGACCGCGGGACAGGAATGGAATTCTGCGCCCTGCCCTATACGGCCGCGGAGCTGGAGAGCGCCTCTCATCCCTATGAGCTGCCTCCGGTCCACTTTACCAATGTCCGCTGTGCCCTCATGCAGATGGGCGTCGGCGGGGACGACAGCTGGGGGGCGCGGACCCTGCCCCGATACTGTCTGCCGGCGGACCAGAAGCTTCATTTTGAAGTGACCGTGCAGGGAACCCTGTGAGGAAATTCCGGTTCAGGGCTCCTGCAAAGAAAAAACGGCTCGTAGAGAACGGTGCATGGTTTCCTGTAAAGATAATTCGCCGCAGGGTTTCTGTGAGGGAAGTCAGAATGGAAAAAGTCATTGAAAGATCAGAGGACCTGGTCATTCTTTTCATCATTGTTGCCGTCCTGTGGCTGGTCCTGCAGATCAAGAATATGTTTTTCAAGAGGGTGGTGGCCCGGCGCAATGACCTCAAGACGCGCTTTTTCAATCATATGGCCTCGGCCATGATCGTGGTCATCGGGATCCTCCTGGTCCTGTCTGTCTTTGGCGGAATCCGCTTTATGTGGAGGAGTCTCCTGGGCGGGACAGCCTTCGTGAGTGCGATTATCGTCTTTACCGCTCAGGACGTCATCAAGGATTCCCTGGCCGGCCTCATGATCAGCATGTTCCAGCCCTTTGAGATCGGGGACAGGATCGAGCTGGAGGACGGGACCTCGGGGATCGTCGAAGATGTCACGATCCGGCACACCGTGCTGATCGGGCTGGATACCCTGCGCTTCGTCATCCCCAACAGGCGGCTGGCGGAGATGAAGATCACCAACTTCAGTTACGGCATGGATCTGCGGTCCATCCAGTTTGCCTTTGAGGTCGCCTATCCGACGGATGTGGAGTTTGCCATGCGGGTCATCCGGCGAGCGGTCATGGAATCCGACTACAGCCTGCCCGGGCCGGGGAAAGACAAGGGGCCCGAATACCGGCCGGTCTATTTCATGTCCTTCCAGTCCAGCAGCCTCCTGCTCAAAACGACGGTCTATTTTTCCCCGTCCATTCCACCCGAGGTCGTGATTTCCGATATCAATGTCCGGGTGGACCGCGCCCTGTGGGAGAACGGGATCGAGATCCCCTATCCACATATCAATGTCCTGCAGACGGGGGAGGAGGTCAAGGACCACCGTCCGGATGAGGCAGCTGAAATGCTCTGGCGCACATCTGTCATCCGGGTGACACACAGCGGGAAGGAGATCCGCCAGGCCCTGGACGCGACTATGCAGCTGGGCGAGGAGAACGGACTCAGCCACAAGCAGTGCATGCGGCTCAGGCTCCTGGGAGAGGAGCTTCTGCGCCTCATGCCCGCTATCCTGGGAAATGTGGAGGTCAGGTACTGGGCCGAGCACAAAAAGAGGGCCTACAGGATCCATGTCTCTACGGATGTAGCCATGAACCGGGAGATCCGGGCCAGGCTCCTTTCGGTCTCATCGACGGGAAGGAATGCCGCCAGCCAGAGCTTTACGGACAAGATCCGCGTGGTCATCTCCACCATGCTGATCCCCGAGGAAAAGGAGAAATACGCCAAGCTCAGAGGGATCGCGCAATCCGGGGGAGGAGACAACGATTCTATGGACTGGTCGCTGAAGGAATATGAGACCGGGGTCGCGAACGGGACCATTGAGGCCGGAGAGACTCCCCTGGTCCGGGATGAACTGGAAAAATCCATCATCGCCAGGGTCGCGGACGATGTCAGCATCAGCATCCGGGGCTTTAGTGTGGAGATCATTGCCTTCAAGGAATTCAAGGAATGACCACGGGCTCCGCGGCCCGGGATATTTGAAAAAAGATACAGATTGATTGGAAAGAGAATTATGGACAGATATATTTTGGCATCACAGTCTCCGCGCAGGAGAGAGCTCCTGCACCTGGTCCTTCAGGACTATGAAGTGATCCCCGCAAGGGGGGAGGAGGTCGTGCGCAGCACAGATCCCGCCCGGGTGGTGGAGGAACTGTCTTTTCAGAAGGCCATGGAAGTGGCAAAAGAGGTCAGACCCTGCGAGGGAGACAGGATGATCGTGATCGGGGCCGACACGGTCGTGGCGGTCGACGGGAGGATCCTTGGGAAGCCCGCGGACCGGGCGGACGCCGCCCGGATGATCGGCCTGATCCAGGGCCGGGAGCACCACGTCTACACGGGCGTCACCGTCTGTTGGACACCGGACCCCGAAGACCATGAGGATGAGGAAGGCGGGGCGGCTGTCCGGCATTTTTCCTTCAGTGAGGAGACGGCCGTGGACGTCTATCCCATGAACCGGGGGGAGATCGAGGCCTACATCTCCCTCAGGGAGCCCTACGACAAGGCCGGAGCCTACGGCATCCAGGGGGCCTTCAGCGTCTTCATCCGGGGAATCCGCGGGGACTATAACAATGTCGTCGGCCTGCCGGCGGCCCGCCTCTACCATGAGTTGAAAAAAAGAGGCCTGGTCTGATGTGAAAAGGGAAATAAAAGAGGTGCGGCAAGGGGTGTGACAAGGGGACAGGCACTTGGTGTGACACCTCGCCGGACCCCTCAGTAATCCTCCAGGAAACTGTGTTTTTCCCCGTGGATCTTGTAGCCCAGGACCTTGTTGAGGACGACGTTTTCGGTCGCCCTGAAGAGGTTGCTCTCGACCTGGGGGATGGTCTCTGCCAGGGAGGCAATCAGGCGCTTGGTCTCCAGGCGCTTGGAGACGGAGGGCTCGTCGGAGTCGGCGGCCTGGTGGATGGCCTCGGTGAAGCGGCAGGCGCACTGGAGAAAGCGCAGGCCGTTGTAGTCGCGCCAGTGGATGATGTCCTTTTCCCGGATCAGGTACATGGGGCGGATCAGCTCCATGCCCTCGAAATTGGTGCTGCGCAGCTTGGGAAGCATGGCCTGGTACTGGCCGGAATAGAGCATGCCCATGAGGATGGTCTCGATGGCGTCGTCATAGTGGTGGCCCAGGGCGATCTTGTTGCAGCCCCGCTCCTTCGCGAAGCGGTAGAGGTAGCCCCGCCGCATGCGGGCGCAGAGGTAGCAGGGGGATTTTTCAATGGTATAGACGGCATCAAAGATGTTGGTCTCGCAGAATTCGACGGGGATGCCCAGCAGCTCTGCGTTTTTCTCGATCATGCGCCGGTTTTCCGGCAGATAGCCGGGGTCCATGCAGAGAAAGACCAGGGAGAAGGGAAACTTGTTGTGGCGCTTGAGCTCCTGGAAGAGCTTGGCCATGAGCATGGAGTCCTTGCCGCCGGA
>DGUF01000197.1:0-3232 GCA_002394525.1 Lachnospiraceae bacterium UBA4317
CTGGAAGTTAACTTTTCACTTCAGGCCTGTTTTTTATGCATTTTGTTCCTCTATTATCGGTTGCGAAACCAGACACTTTCCGATAGAATATTAGAATGTATGCAAATGTCCCCTGGCCCCTGTCCGACAGACTGAAGGCCCGGGTTGAAAGGTTCTAAATTCCAGAAGAAAGGCCATATATAATATGATAGCTGCTAATGGAGTAACTCTCCGCCTGGGCAAAAAGGCCCTGTTTGAAGATGTATCGATCAAATTCACCGAAGGAAACTGCTACGGCATCATCGGCGCCAACGGCGCCGGCAAGTCGACCTTCCTGCGGATCCTGTCCGGCCAGCTCGAGACCACGAGCGGCAATGTCACCATTTCCGAGGGACAGCGCCTCTCCTTCCTGGAGCAGGACCACAACAAATACGACAACCAGATCGTCCTGGACACGGTCATCCAGGGCAATCCCCGCCTGTTCGAGATCCGCGCGGAGAAGGACGCCCTCTATGCCAAGGAGGACTTCTCCGATGAGGACGGCATCCGGGCCAGCGAGCTCGAGACCGAGTTCGCCGAGATGGACGGCTGGGAGGCCGAGTCCAATGCCGAGGCCCTGCTCAACGGCCTGGGGATCGAGACCGAGCTCCACGGCTATCTCATGCGGGAGATCACCGGTGCCCAGAAGGTCAAGGTCCTGCTGGCCCGCGCCCTCTTCGGCAGCCCCGACGTCCTGCTGCTCGACGAGCCCACCAACCACCTGGATCTGGACGCCATCAACTGGCTGGAGGAGTTTCTGATCAACTTCCCCAACACCGTCATCGTCGTCTCCCACGACCGCTATTTTCTCAACAAGGTCTGCACCTACATCGCCGACATCGACTACGGCAAGATCACCCTCTACGCGGGCAACTACGATTTCTGGTACGAGTCCTCCCGCCTCCTGATCCGGCAGATGAAGGAAGCCAATAAAAAGAAGGAGGAGAAGATCAAGGAGCTCAAGGAATTCATCTCCCGCTTCTCCGCCAACGCCTCCAAGTCCAAGCAGGCGACCAGCCGCAAGCGCGCCCTGGAAAAGATCCAGCTCGAGGAAATCAAGCCCTCCAGCAGAAAATATCCCTATATCGATTTCCGGCCCGACCGCGAGATCGGCAACGAGGTCCTGACCGTCAGCGGTATCTCCAAGACCATCAACGGCGTCAAGGTCCTGGACAATGTCTCCTTCGTCATGGGCCACGACGACAAGATCGCCTTCGTGGGCAGCCAGGAGCTGGCCAAGACCGCCCTCTTCGAGATCCTCATGGGCAATATGGAGCCCGACGAAGGCACCTACAAGTGGGGCATCACGACCAGCCAGGCCTATTTCTGCAAGGACAATACCAGGGAGTTCGACTCCAGCCTGACCATCACCGAATGGCTGACCGGCTTCTCTCCCATCAAGGATGTCACCTATGTCAGGGGCTTCCTGGGCCGCATGCTCTTTGCCGGCGAGGACGGCGTCAAGCACGTCAACATCCTCTCCGGAGGCGAAAAGGTCCGCTGCCAGCTCTCCAAGATGATGATCAGCGGCGCCAACTGCCTGATCTTTGACGAGCCCACCAACCATCTGGATATGGAATCCATCTCCGCCCTCAACGAGGGCATGATGCGCTTCCCCGGCGTCGAGCTCTTCGCCTGCCGTGACCACCAGGTCGTGCAGACCACGGCCAACCGCATCATCGAGATCCTGCCCGACGGCTCCATCATCGACAAGGTCTCCACCTACGACGATTACCTGGAAAACAATGCCGATGCCAGAAAGCGCACCGTCTATGTGGCCGCCAGGGACGAGGAC
Source organism: Lachnospiraceae bacterium UBA4317 (assembly GCA_002394525.1). The sequence goes on from DGUF01000197.1 coordinate 1,814, forward strand.
AGCAACTGATCCCATCCCCGGTCCGGCACAAGAGCCCGGGACAGGAGCGGTATAGAAAACTGCAGGATAAAAAAATGCGGTACAGGAAATCCGCATAGAAAAAACCGCATAAAAAAACAGCATATAAATCAGCATAGAAAAAACAGCATACAAAAAACAGGATGGCCGGTCACGGTCATCCTGTTTTTTATGTGTTCAAAACTGTCCAGGCTTTTTTATAAACTGTCTGGAAATTGCCTGCTCAGAACTGTCCAGGCTGTTTTACAGGCTGTTTATATGCCGCTCCCCGGCTGTCTTCAGAGGCGCCGGCCCCTATCCTGCCGGTTCAGGAGACGGACCAGCTGCAGGATCAGCCCCTTCCTCGTTTCCGACCGGTTCTGCAAGGCCCCGGATCAATATCTGTAGAAGGAGAAATATCCGTTGTAATATCTGCTGCTGGGCATGGGCACCGTGCAGAAGACGCCCTTATATCTGCGCCTTGTGACGATCTTGAAGTAGTAGTTGGTGTAGAGCTTCAGATAGCCGCCGCTGTATTTCTTGATGACCGCGGAAGTGGATGTGGCCTTGGTGTTCGTGGACTGGTTCCATCTCCAGGTGCCGCTGGGATTGGTCGTCAGGAAAACGTTATAGCCGTTGCTGCCGTAGATCGTATTCCATCTCAGTCTCTCCTGGGGATGGGTGGCCGTTCTGCTCACGATCCCGCCGCTGACGGAGGTGGGAGAAGGCGTGATATATTCAATGTTGGACCATCCGCTGTATACCCGCTTGCCGTTTCTGACGCGATAAGCTCTGACCTTGACCTGGGAGACATGGTTGTTGGGCGCGTTATAGAAATAAGCACCGATTGCATACCTGCTGTGAAGTGTATACTTGGCGTGGCTTCCGTCCGTCCAGCACCAGAGCGACTGATAGCCCTGCGCGCCGTTGACCTGCTTCCAGTCGATCTCAAAGGCGGTGAAATTATTGTTGAGCCATCCTCCGAAATGACAGTTCTGCGGCCTTGACAGAGCCGCTTCCGCATTGACGGTGCAGAAAACGCCAAAGACCAGCGCAGCTGCCAGGGCGGCCGCCGCAAATCTCCTGAAAATCCTGTCCCTGAAAGTCTTCATGTGATTTCCCTCCTTTGAAAACCGTGTCGCCCATATGACCCGGCGGTCATCCCGCAAAGGCCATGAGCTTCCGCCGTTCCTTCTCCGGCTCTCCCGGGGCCGGGGGCCGCCGGTCCGGCGGCATCAAGTGCACACGATCGCGCAGCCGCCGGTCCAGGCAGATACCGCGGGCTCCACGCAGATCCTTATTTTCATTATAGCACATGTGTCGAAAAAATGAACAAAGCGTGTCTTATTTATGGAAAAGCTTTTATGGCAGGACTACTGTACAGGCCCGCTTGAAACGCGAGGTGTTTTGGGTGTGACAAGG
>DGUF01000197.1:3336-3722 GCA_002394525.1 Lachnospiraceae bacterium UBA4317
CCTTGTCACACCCCCTTGTCACACCATGGCGCGGCTTTTCTGGCAGGTCAGCTCTCTGCTTTGTGCTCCGCAGGGATAAAAACTCTGTCCTCATGGGGGTGGAAGGCAGTCCTGGCCAGCTTGACAGCCTCCTCGCAGAGGATGCGCTGGGAGTCGATCAAATCCCTCCCCCGCTTGTCGACCCGGTCGTAGGTCCCGTCCGGCTTGAGGATATGGGCCTTGACCGTGTCTTCCAGTTCGAGATCCAGGATATGGACCACCTCCTTCGCGATCTCCCTGTCCACAATGGGGAAGAGGATCTCGACGCGGCGGTCCAGGTTTCTGGGCATCCAGTCCGCGCTGGCCGCATAAACCTCGGGGAAGCCGCCGTTTTCAAAATAGAAGAT
>DGUF01000284.1 GCA_002394525.1 Lachnospiraceae bacterium UBA4317
TCGACTCCTTCGTGAAACAACCCTGACCGTGAAATGTAACGATTTGACAGCAAAAAAGACAGCTATTATAATATGGACGGGATGTTCGATTTCAACCAATTGTATATTGTATTAGTTTTGTTCAAGAGGTACTTAGGTGGAAGAAAAGGAGATTTCGCAGGCGGTTATTGCGAGACTGCCCAGATACTATCGTTATTTAAAGGATTTAAAGGATTCCGGAAAGGAGAGGATCTCCTCTCAGGAGCTGAGCAGGATCATGAAGGTGACTGCCTCTCAGATCCGGCAGGACTTCAACAATTTCGGGGGATTCGGTCAGCAGGGTTACGGGTATAATACCAAATATCTTTATGAGGAGATCGGCAAGATCCTGGGCCTGGACCATCAGCACAACATGGTCCTTGTGGGAGCCGGCAATCTGGGCCAGGCTCTCGTCAGATATCTGAAGTTCAAGAAGAGCGGCTTCAATTTTATCTGTGCTTTTGATATAAACCCTGAGCTTTTCAATCAGACTGTCGGGGGAGTGCCGATCCGGCCCATCAACGAGCTCCACTCTTATGTGGAGGAAAACGAAGTGGATATCGTCGTACTGACGATTCCCAAATCCGAGGCGAGGGAGCTCGCACATACTCTGGCGGACACAAAGATCAAGGCAATCTGGAATTTTGCCCACATCGATCTGGAAATGCCGCCCCACATTCAGGTGGAGAGCGTCCATCTGCAGGACAGTCTCATGCGTCTGTCCTACAATATTCACAAAAATCAGGGCTGACCGGTCCGATCCGGTCTGTAACAGGCCTGTTCCCATTGCCGGCACTCTCTGCTCAGAGGGTGCCGGTAATGTGATAGGGCAGAAAATCATGGCAGGAGACCCCGGATCCGGCATTGTCTTCCGGTCTCCGGATCCGCGTCCCCTGCGGGATGGCCGGCTGTGGCCTGGCGGGAGAGGAGCGTATATGGAATATCTACTGACTGGTTCCGAGATGTCGGCCTGTGACCGGCGCACCAGCGAGGTGATCGGGATCCCTTCCCTGGTCCTCATGGAGCGGGCGGCACTCTCTGTCGCGGACGGGGTGGACCTGTATCTGCGGAGCCGGGGAAACCGCCGCGGCCCCGTCCTGGTCGCCGCGGGGCGCGGCAATAACGGGGCGGACGGGCTGGCGGCCGCCAGGATCCTGACCGACCGCGGCTATGAGGTGACCTGCTTCAGGCTGTCCGGAGAGATCAGCCCGGCCAGCAGCTTTGCCGTCCAGGAGGGAATCCTGGACAAGTATGGAATAAAAACAGGACTCCTGGCGGACCTCATGGGGGCGGACGCCGGAAAAAAGGACCCCGCCGCAGCCCCTTCTCCGGCGGTGCTGCCTGAGGGCTTTGAGCCCCCCGCGGTGATCATTGACGCCCTCTTCGGGACAGGCCTCTCCAGAAATCTGGAAGGGGAGGCGGCGGAGGCCGTCTCCTGGCTCAATGCCTGCCGGGACCGCTGCGGGGCCTACACGGTCGCCGTGGACATTCCCTCGGGGATCTCCTCGGACAAGGGGGCCGTCATGGGCTGCGCGGTCAGATGTGACGAGACCAGGACCTTTGCCTTCTGGAAAAGAGGACACCGGCTCTATCCCGGGGCGGCTTATGCCGGCAGGCTCCACCTGGCCCAGATCGGGATCACCCCCAGGTCCTTCGCGGGCAGACCCGGTATGTTTACGCTCAGCCCCCGGGAGGCCCTGGACCTTCTGCCCGCCCGGGACAGGAATGGAAATAAGGGGAGCTTCGGCAAGGTCCTGGTGATCGCGGGCAGGAAAAACATGTGCGGCGCGGCCATCCTGGCCGGCAGGGCCTGCCTGTCCGCGGGCGCCGGCATGGTAAAGATCTTTACCCATGAATCCAACCGGCTGATCGTCCAGCAGCAGTTCCCGGAGGCTCTTCTGGATACCTTCGGCGAGGAGGACGATGCCCTCCTGCTCAGGAAAAAGCTGGAGGGATCCCTGGCATGGGCGGATGTGGCCGCGGCCGGCCCCGCCATGGGGACAGACGAGACGGCCCATGTCCTGCTCAGGACTCTGCTCGGTTATCAGGAGCCTGGCCTGCGGGGCCTGGTCCTGGACGCGGACGCTCTGCGGCTCATCGCCTTGGACGATGGGCTCAAGGAGCTTGTGGCGGGCCGCAGACAGGGCCTGCCCTGCATCCTGACCCCTCATCTGGCTGAATTTGCCGCCCTGGCGGGCCGCAGTGTCGCCGAATGCGCCCGGGACCGGTCCGGGATTGTACAAAGGACAGCGGATGCCCTCGGATGCACGATCGTCTGCAAGGATGCCAGGACCCTGGCGGCCCGGCCCTCCCGGGAAGGGGCGCCCATCCAGTATCTCAACTGCACGGGGAACGACGGCATGGCGACTGCCGGAAGCGGGGATGTCCTGACGGGCATGACGGCCGCCCTTCTGGCCGCCTTTGTAAAAGGAGCCCCCGCGGCGCCCCTCTTTGACCGGGAAGGGGCGGAGGACGGATTTGAGGCCGCTGTCTGCGCGGTCTGCCTGCACGGGGCGGCCGGGGACCTGGCCCGCAGCCTGTACTCGGAGAGGGGAATGACCGCCATGGACCTGGTCACAGCCCTGCGGACACGGGACTTTTGGGAAGGATATCAGAGCAATGAGCAATGAAAGGATTTGCGCGGAGATCGACCTCTCCGCCGTACGTTATAATATGGAGAGCATGCACCGGAACCTGCTTCCGGGCACCGGCATGATCGCGGTCGTCAAGACGGACGGCTATGGACACGGGGCCGCCGCGATCGCGCAGGAGATCGAGGAGCTCCCCTGGCTGTGGGGCTTTGCGGTCGCCACCTTCGAGGAGGCGCAGGAGCTGCGCGGCGCCGGCATCACCAGGCCCATCCTGATCCTGGGCTATGTCTTTCCTTATTGCTATGAAGACCTGGCCCGGCTGGAGATCCGCCCGGCCTGCTTCAGGACCGATATGCTGGACCAGCTCGCGTCAGCCGCCCGGGCCGCGGGCAGGCCCGTCCGCATCCATATCGCCATGGATACCGGCATGAGCCGGATCGGGATCTCTCCGGACGGGGAGGGACTTGCCTTTTTCCGCCGCGCCCTGCAGTTGCAGGAGGAGGGAGCCATCGTGGTCGAAGGGGTCTTCACCCATTTTGCCACGGCGGATGAAAAAGACCTGGCCGCGACCGGAAGGCAGATCGCACGCTTTCAGGACTTTGTCCTGCGGGTGGAGAAGGAACTCGGATACCGGATCCCCCTGCGGCACATTTCCAATAGCGCCGGCATCATTCGCCTGCAGGAGGCCAATTTTGACCTGGTCCGCGCGGGCATCACCCTGTACGGGCTCTGGCCCTCCGCCGATGTGCCCAGGGACCCCGTCCCCCTTAAGCCCGTCATGTCGCTCCGGTCCCACATCGTCTATATCAAGACTGTTCCTGCCGGGACCGCTGTCAGCTACGGCGGGACCTATGTTACCCCGGGCCCGGAAAGGCTGGCGACCGTGCCTGTCGGCTACGGCGACGGCTACCCCCGGAGCCTGTCCAACAAAGGCTATGTCCTGATCCGCGGGCACAGGGCCCCCATCCGGGGAAGAGTCTGCATGGACCAGATGATGGTGGATGTCTCCCGGATCCCCGAGGCCGCCGAGGGAGACACCGTGACCCTGATCGGCCGGGACGGATCTTCGCAGATCACCATGGAGGAGCTGGGTGATTTGTCCGGCAGGTTCAATTATGAGCTGGCCTGCGACATCTCTCCCCGCGTCCCCCGGGTCTTTTATCACAGCGGGGGG
>DGUF01000104.1:0-1420 GCA_002394525.1 Lachnospiraceae bacterium UBA4317
TGCCGTCGCAGTCGCAGTCCACAGACAGCCTGTTCATGACATTGATGTAGATGATGTGGTCTGCCCCGACATGGTCGCGCACTGCGCTGACCATCTCCGGCAGGGCCTCCAGCCAGGCGTCCTGGTCGTCATACCAGATGCTGCCGCTGGTCTTTGTGCCCGCCGTGTGGACCAGGACCTTGCCGGACGGGGAGGACATACCGATCGCGACGTTCTTGATGGCGCCGCCAAAGCCCGCCATGGCATGGCCCTTGAAATGGGACAGGATCACCCAGTCCGTATAGTTTTCAGCATGACTGCCGAGGATGGCCCTGTCCAGTCTGGTCCCGCCGGTCACGGGCCATTCCACCTCGCCCTCTTCGTCCAGGAGGTCGAAGTCCGCGATGGCCGTAAAGCCGTGGTCCTCGGCGACCTGTTTATGCATGGCAGCAGATCCGCGGGAGCCCCCGTAGGCCGTATTGCACTCGACGATGGTCCCATCCACCTTTTTCACCAGGTCTTTGATCAGCTCCGGGCGCAGATAGTTGCTGGCCGGCGGCTCGCCGGTGGAGATCTTCACGGCCGTCTTTCCGGACGGCGTCCAGCCCAGCCGGTCATAGATGCGGACCAGGCCCTCCGCGGAGATATCAGATGTGAAATACACGACCGGATCGCCGTCGGATGCCGCTGCGGATGTCGGAGCTGCCGCAGTTGAAGTCTCCGCGGATGCTGTTGCGGAATTCTGCGTGGAAGCATCCACGGATTCCTGAACCAGAGTATCTGTTTCCGCCTCTTCTGCCTGCGCATCACTGCCATTTCCTTCAGAGACCGAATCCCCGGCCCTATCCGCGGCCTCGGGCTCTACAGCTCCCGGTTCCTGCGTTTCCTCTGTGACTGCCTCCTGCGCTTTCCCGGCGGCATCTCCTGCAGAGGCATTTGCCCCGCAGGCCGTCAGGCTGAACAGCAGGACAAAGCCCAGTATCATGGCCCCTATTGCTTTGGTCTTTTTCATCCAGGTATCCTCCTCTATCCGATCATTCCTTCGTTCTTGTTTCTCTTATCCTATGCCCCCTATAACCCGACGCCAGTCTGCCCCGGTCATAGCTTTCTTCTCTGCCAAAACTGCTGGCTTTTCCCTGCCGGAGCTGTTGGCTTTTCTCCGCCGGAACTGCTGACTTTTTTATCTATTGCTGCTCCCGATTCCGTTCTGTTCCAGCCAGGCAGTTATATTCTGCGGCAGGTCGGACCCGCCGGAATAGTGGACCGAGAGGCCCTCTCCCAGGGCGGCGTCCGGGGCCAGCTTGGCGATGGCCGTCAGGCTCTGGCCGAAGCGCCCGCCCCCGTGGGAGCAGAAGGGCAGGATGGTCTTGCCCGCAAAAACGTACTCCTCCAGGAAGGATGCGATCGGCATGGGGATCGATGCCCACCAGTTGGGATAGCC
>DGUF01000104.1:1467-3706 GCA_002394525.1 Lachnospiraceae bacterium UBA4317
ACCAGTTGGGATAGCCCAGCAGGATGACATCGTAGTCCTCCATCTTGTCCACATGGCCGGAAAGCGCCGGCCTGGCCTGCTTGTGCTGGTCCTCCTGGGCCTCCATCAGGACCGTGTTGTAGTCAGTCGAATAGGGCTTTTCCGGTGTGATCTCAAAGAGGTCTGCCCCGGTCTGCCTCTGGATCTCCTGCGCGATCCCTCTGGTATTTCCGCTCCAGGAGAAGAAGGCGATCAGGACCTTTCCGCTCTTTTCCTTCTGCAGAGAGGAGGCGTCCGCTCCCGCCGCCTCCACGATCCCCCCGGCTGCGGGGCCGGCGTTGCGCACCAGGCGGATCCCCAGGTTGTAGGACTTCATGTCCGCCTGTCCGGCCGCCCGGTAGGCACTTCGCATATTCTTGGCGAAGTCATTCCACCCACCTCCCCGGTAGACATGCCTGGTCCCGGTTTCCGGGCCCGCCGGATCCTCAGCTGCTTTAGAGTCATAGGCGCCGTAGTAATCCCAGCACCACTCATTCACATTTCCGTGGCAGTCATAAAGGCCCCAGGTATTGGGGGCAAAGCTGCCGACAGCCACCGTGGTCTGCCTGTATTCCCCGGGCCTCGCCTCCAGATCCGAATCGTCAAAGTAGTTCTCCTCGATCTCGTAGGGGTAGTGGCCGTAGAAATTGGCCTCCTCCGCGCTCAGAGACTTCTCAGTATTAAAGGGAGTCGTGGTCCCGGCCCGGCAGGCGTATTCCCACTCCGCCTCGGTCGGCAGACGGTAGCCGTCCGCGCTCCGGTCCCAGGTCACCCTGTCCCCGCTGACCGTATAGACAGGCGTGAGGCCCGCGTCCGCGCTCTTTGCGTTGGCATAGGCCACTGCCTCCAGCCAGGAGACATTCTCGACAGGGAGGTCCTCCCCCTCAAAGGTCGACGGCTTCTCTCCCGTCACCCTCTCATATTCCTTCTGGGTCGTCTCGCAGGGATCCACATAAAAGGAGGCAACCCTGACCTCATGCTGCGTCTCATCCTCGATCCGCCAGTTTTCCGACTCCGGGCTTCCCATCATAAAGGTCCCGCCCTCGATCAGGACAAAACCGTCCTCAACCTGTACAGCCTTATTCTGATCTGAACTCTTTGAGGAATCCAGCTCTTCTTCCTTCCTTCTTTTCGTGCCACCCGCGGCAGCTGCCTCTTCACTGCCGGCTTTTGCATTTTCGTGACTAGCCAAATTTTCGTCAGACTTCGCATTTTCGTCAGGCTTCACATTTCCTTCGGCTGATGAATCTCTCTCACCCTGTGCCGCTCCACTGGCCTGCGCATCCGCACCGCTCTCCGGCTGGCCGGAAAATCCCGCGCTTCCAAAAGACTGTGCGTCCCGGCCTGAAAAAGCCATATGGAGAATGAGCCCCAGCAAGACTGCCGCCATCAGATATATGACCGGAACCAGGGGACTGGCGGCCTGCAGATCCTTTCTCTGTGCTGTCTGCATGACTTTTCTCTGCGACAAGCTTCTGCAGAACAGGGCCGCCTGCGCTCCCGCAAAGGCCCAGAAGAGCAGCATGAGGATATTTCCTCCCAGAACCCGCCAGGCCGCCTTTTCATAATCCAGGAAGGCGAAGACCGACCGGAAAAAGAGATAATCCGGCATCCGGTTCCGCAAAAAGAGATAGAGGCCGATGCCCGCTGCAAAGGTAAGGGCAATGCCGGCCGCGGTCTTCGCCCGACTGGAGAGCTTCATGCCCGCGATCATCACAGGGACATGCATGCCCAGATGCAGCCCCATGAGGACAAAAGCCCAGTGGGACATGGACAGGTGCATGGTCCTGGCAAAGGACACCGGCAGCATCCCGTAGAGAAAAGGAACCGCATGCCCGCTCATAGCCATGCCGCAGATGGCTGTCAGCGCGAAGGCCGCGAGCAGCAGGACATTCAGAATGGTCGTCAGAGCCCGGTAAGGGGTATATTTTCCCTTGAAGACTGCCCCGTACCATCTCCGGTTCAGGACCTGATGGATGATCACCAGCAGGGTCATGGCCATGCCGATCCACTCGTGGGCCGTCTCCCCGGTCACCTGGTAGGCCATGAGAAATAAAAGCAGGACGGTCATCCCCACATCTACGATCCGTCTGATCTTATTTTTCGAATCATGCATCCAAGACATCCTCCTTGTTCCAACGTTATGGAATATATTAATATCGTTAATATTTATTCAAATATTTTAATATAATATATCCCTTCACTGTTCAATGCGGCTTAC
>DGUF01000170.1 GCA_002394525.1 Lachnospiraceae bacterium UBA4317
CAAGGTCTTCAAGTGGATCAAGAAGCAGGGCGGCCTTGCGGCCATGAAGGAGCGCAACGAAAAGAAGGCCAGGCTCCTCTATGACTTCCTGGACAGCAGCAGGCTCTTCAAGGGCACGGTCCGCAAGGAGGACAGATCCCTCATGAACGTCCCCTTCGTCATCGGCGACAAGGATCTCGAAGCCCGCTTCATCAAAGAGGCAGAGGCCGAGGGCCTGGTCAGCCTCAAGGGCCACCGCAGCGTCGGCGGCATGCGCGCCAGCATCTACAATGCCATGCCCTACGAAGGCGTCGAGAAGCTCGTTGCCTTCATGAAGGATTTTGAAGCCCGTGTCTGATTTCATGTGACAAAAGGGACAGACACCGCAGCCCGTCAACAACCACAGACGAAAGAAGAAATAAGGATACTATGTATAAATTTCACTGCCTCAACAATATCTCACCGATCGGACTCAAAAATTTCACCTCCCAGTATGAGCAGGTGAGCGATATCGAAGACGCCCAGGGCATCCTGGTCCGCAGCGCCGCCATGCATGACATGGAGTTTTCCGATAACCTCCTGGCCATTGCCCGTGCCGGCGCAGGCGTCAACAACATTCCTCTCCAGAAATGCGCGGAGAAGGGCATCGTCGTCTTCAACACTCCCGGTGCCAACGCCAACGGCGTCAAGGAGCTGGTCTTTGCCGGCATGCTCCTGGCCTCCCGCGACATCGTCGAGGGCGTTGACTGGGTACGCGCAAACTGGAACAACCCCGATATCGCCAAGACGGCGGAGAAGGAAAAGAAGCAGTTTGCCGGCATCGAGCTGGAAGGCAAAAAGATCGGCATCATCGGCCTGGGCGCCATTGGCGTCCGTGTCGCCAACACCGCCGTCAATTTCGGCATGGATGTCTACGGCTATGATCCTTATGTCTCTGTGGATTCGGCCTGGCACCTCTCCCGCAAGATCACCCACGTCATCCGGATCGAGGATATCTATTCCGAGTGCGACTTCATCACGATCCATGTGCCCCTTCTGGATTCCACCCGCCACATGATCGATGCGGATGCCATCCGTCAGATGAAGGACGGCGTCGTCCTGATCAACATGGCCCGCGACCTCCTGGTCGATGAGGACGCAGTCGTGGAAGCCCTCGACGAAGGCAAGATCCGCCGCTATGTGTCCGATTTCCCCAATCCCACCGTGGCCGGCAAGCGCGGCTGCATCACGACTCCCCACCTGGGCGCCTCCACCGAGGAGTCCGAGATCAACTGCGCCAAGATGGCTGTCAAGGAGCTGCGCGACTACCTGGAGAACGGCAACATCAGCAACAGCGTCAACTATCCCCGCTGTGACATGGGTGTCTGCCAGACCGTCGGCAGGATCGGAATCTTCCACAAGAACCAGGCCAACATGATCACCAACTTCACCAGGATCATGGGCGCCGAGTCCGTCAACATCGCCGAGATGTCCAACAAATCCAAGGGCGATGTGGCCTACACCCTGGTCGACACCGATACCAAGGTCTCCGCGGCTGTCGTAAAGCAGCTGGAGGCAGTGGAAGGCGTCTACCGCGTCCGTATCGTAAAATGATTTTTTGAATAATTTTTAACGGTTTTAAACCCTATCCTGCTCCCATGCCGGGCCTCAGGCCGCGGCATGGGATTGCTGTTTAAAAGCTGTCCGCAGATCTGATGCCTTATATAAACTGTAATGAAAAAGACCGGAGCAGCTTTACGGCACTTGTTTCAGGCATTATTTCGGAGAAATAATATATTTCAGAGAAATATTTTTGGAGAAAAATTTTTTCGGAGGAAAAATATGGCAGATATACGCCCCTTCCGCGCCTGCAGACCCGCACCGGGCCTGACAGCGGAGATCGCCGCCCTTCCCTATGACGTCTACTCCAGGGAGGAGGCCCGCGCCTATGTAAAGGACCATCCGGGGTCCTTCCTCTCGATCGACCGGGCCGAGACCACCCTGCCCGAAGGCATCGACATCTATGACGACCGCGTCTACCGGCAGGCGGGCGACCTCCTGCACAGCTGGATCGACCAGGGCCGCTTCGTCCAGGATGAGGCTCCCTGCTACTATGTCTACGCCCAGACCATGGGCGGCCGGACCCAGACCGGCATCGTCGCCTGCGCCTCGATCGACGACTACAACAACAATATCATCAAAAAGCACGAGAACACCCGCGCCGACAAGGAGCAGGACAGGATCCGCCACGTCGACGCCTGCAGCGCCCAGACCGGCCCCATCTTTCTCTGCTACCGGTCAGATGACGTCATCAGCTCCGTCGTCAGCCGTGTGACAGCAGCAGCTCCCGCCGCCGATTTTGTGTCCGAGGGAGAGGTCCGCAACCAGGTCTGGGTCATCTCTGATCCCGATGCCTGTGAAAAGATCCGCCGGGCTTTTGCCGGCATCGACAGCATCTACATCGCCGACGGCCATCACCGCTGCGCCTCCGCCGTCCGGGTCGGAGAGCTCAGAAGGAAACAGAACCCCGGCTGGACCGGGGAAGAGGACTTCAACTTCTTCCTCTCTGTCCTCTTTCCCGAGGACGAACTCAGGATCATGGACTACAACCGCGTCGTCCATGACCTCAACGGCCTGACCTCCGCCGACTTTATGGAAAAAGTTGCAGAGATCTGCGAGATCAGACCGGCCGGGGATCCTGCCGGGGCAGCGCCCGTCCCCGCCGCCAAGGGAGAGATCGGCATGTACCTGGACGGCCGCTGGTACCTGCTCACCGTAAAGCCTGCCTTCCGGTCGGAGGACCCCGTCGCGGGCCTCGATGTATCCATCCTCCAGGACCGGATCCTGGCCCCCGTCCTGGGGATCGGCGACCCCAAGACCGACACCAGGATCGAGTTTACCGGCGGCATCCGCGGCACAAGGATCCTGGAGGAAAAAGCGGACGCCTTTAAAGGCGTCGCCTTCCTCATGCACCCCACCTCGATCGGCGAGCTCTTTGACGTGGCCGACGCCGGCCGCCTCATGCCGCCCAAGTCCACATGGTTCGAGCCCAAGCTCCTGAGCGGACTCTTTATCCACCTGATCTGATTATCGGTGGGGAGAGGAGAGTTGAAAAAGTGAGTCTGGAGGCGCGGCTCGGGGAAGGGACCAGCTGACTTATTATGAGTTCAGAAAAAAAGTCAGTTGGCACGTTTCGTGACCACTGTTATGGGTACAGTATATGTCCCCCGATTCAGGCCAGTATTAAAAAGCTGTGAAGAAATGAGAGATCAATTCTTCACAGCTTTTTTTGGCTTCCTGCAGGAAAGCGCCTGAAAACTATTTACCTCTGCCCACCACCTGCCCCCGGGTACGATCCTGCGAGTCCAGTCCCACCGCCGCTGCAGGACAGTAAGAGACCTCTGGCGGGCTCTTTATCCATGACAGAAAATATCGCTTTGGCTGTATGGTGGAGAGGCAGTCCGAACCCCTTAAAGGGGAACCCGCCTCAAAGCGGGGAGTAGGAAACACGCGACTTCAGTCGTGTGAGGCTTCACTCAAAATACAAACCTGGAGATCTCGCAGTTTCCGGTTTTAAACGCCGCGAACTCCTCGTTCCGCATGTCCGTGAAATAGGATTTCACGAAGCGGACGATCCCGTTGTGGGCCACAAGAATGAAGGTTTTGTCCTCCTTCTTCAGGTCATCCAGCAGGTTGTAGACGCGCTGGGCCACGCGGAACATGGACTCGCCGGTCCCGAAGGAGTTGATGAAGCACTGCTTTGCCTCATGGAATTCCCTGCTGCTGCGGGGGCTTGTCCCCTCCCAGATCCCGAAATTCTGCTCTATGAGGCGGGGCTCCGCCCGGGCCGGGATCCCGGTGATCTCCGAGATATGCCGGGCGGTGTCCGCCGCCCTGATCAGCGGGGAGTGGAGGATCAGGTCAGCATTGTACCCCAGATCCAGAAAAAGTTTCCCGGTCAGGACCGCCTGTTCGTGGCCTTTTTCCGTGAGAGGAACATCCGTGGCTCCGCAGATCCTGTCCTCGACATTCCATTTGGATTCTCCATGACGGATGAAGTATATGGTTCCCATAATGTCTCCCTGTAAAAATGTGCTGCGCATCCTGCTTATGAGTAAAGCAGAGGCGTGTGTCTGATCATATCTGTTATGATTTTGCTCTATGGATTGTAACATACCAGCCCTCACGGCTCCAGATAAAAACGGTATTTGCGTGTACAGTAACTGAAAGGGCTTGCTGCGATACGCACGGCGACAAAACAGGTGCGCATGCACCTGCTTTTTGCTATAATTGCATTAAAATTATGTCCAAAACCAGAAAATCATAATGGAATGCAGGCTTCCTGCACGGAGGTATTTTTATGAAAACAAGACCATCATGGATCATCGCGGCAGGGCTGGCCCTGGCCCTGTGCGCCGCCTTTCTTTTCCCTGCTCCCGTTGTCTTTGCGGCAGAGGGGGGATCTGCGGCGGAATCTGTCGATTCTGTCCGCAGGGCTTCCGAAGCTTATCAGGAATTTATCGATGGAAAGAGAAGCGTGACCTGGCACGATGACAGGGCAGATTTTTCCAATATTCCGGAGAGCGAATATTTCAAGGACGGGGAGACCTACAGCTGCAGCGACATTGTCAAAAGCCTCAGGGATGCCGCGGCCGGCACCAATGACCGCTCGGAAAGCGGGTCCGGAGATAATGATGTCACATCTGTCCAATACGCCATCCTGGACGGAGGCTCCCTCCCCCTGCTGGCCCTGAAGGCTGATATGAAGATGCCGGTGGTCTTTCAGACGGATGTATGCATGATCATGTGCTACGATCCGGCAAAGGATGAGATCCATCTCTGCCTGGCAGAGGACACCTGGACCAAGAGCAGTATCCGGGTCAACCAGAAGGGGGTCATCGCTCTTTCCACAAGCGTCAGTGCCTTTGAGACCTCCTATGTCTACCGCTCCATCGACGAAAACGGGGATATTCGTTTCCTTTTTACGGCCTTTTATGACAACAGGGAGGCTGAGACCGGCGATCTGGCTGAGGAATACAGGGACATATACCTGGCCTCCTATATGATCCCGGAAAAAGAGGGGGAGGATACCGGTGATTTTAACTATCACACCCTGCACAGGCTTCACGGAGCCGATCCCACCTTTTTGTATGAGCCTTCCATAGACATCTCCGACCAGAATCCCGCGGCGGCCTTTTACAAAAACGGGGGCACGGACCTGGTCAGCCAGTCCGCTGTCATGACGGCGGTCCTGGAATCCATGGATCGCAACGGCATATCCGCCCGGACCTTCTTTGCGGATGATCCCGCCTGGATTCCGCTGAAATGATTTGTTGGAGGCAATACATCAGGGGAGCCTGCCTGTCCTGTGGAGCCTCAGATAGAGGACAAACAGGACAGGTCCCAGAAGGGTACTGATGAGGGCCGGGATCAGAAAGGGCGACCTGTATTGAAGCAGGATCTCATGATGGCCGGAGGACATCGGGACTCCGACAAGGCCGCCGTCCCCGATCGCCTCTGTTCTGACTGATTTTCCGTCCACCTTTGCCTTCCAGCCGGCCGTGTAGGGAATGGAGGTCAGGAGGATCCCGGCCTCCGACGCGTCCACGCTGCCGCGGATCTGCGTATCCTTAAAGGAAGTGATCTCCAGCGGCTCCCGGTCCAGGCGGGCAAAGGCCTTTTCAAATACATCGTCGTTCCAGCCGGCGGCAAAGAGTTTGACCGAGCCTCCGCCGGGATAGCACATGTCGAAGATCCCGCGCCGGGTCAGGACAAAGTCCGCGAGGACCGTCTCGCCCGCCTGGACAAAGCCCACATTGATCATACTGCGGCCGGCAGACAGCTCCCGGTCCTCGCTGGTCGTGTGGCTGGAATAGATAAAGCGGGCGGCGTTGGGGGCATCGACATAGAAGCAGAGGTACTGGTCCCGGTCGGAGACGAATTCGGCGTGGACCGAGGGGACCAGATCCAGATTGTAGGGGTCTGCCAAGTAGTAGTCGAAGACATCGCCGACCTCATTGACATTGTAGACCTCCATGTTGGTCGCCTGGATCAGGGCTGGCTTCTGGATCGTAAAGAGGTCTTCGTCAATGTCGGCGGCGCGGCGGACAAAGTCATTCTGGACTTCAAAGGGCTGGCTGTCCGTGGTCTTCCAGTCCAGGACCGACCGGTCTGTCATAAAGGCCGGGGCCAGGACCCGGTTGTTGACGCCGACCCTGACGGTGCCGAAGGTCTGGTCGGGCACAAGCTTGCAACCCAGGTCCGCCGCGGAAAACCCCCCGTAGCGGTTGAGGACATAGCGGACGTCAAAGATCGCGTCGAGCAGGGGCGAGGTGTCATAGAAGCGGTAGGAGTTGCCTGCCGCTGCGACCCCCAGGTGCTCCATCAGCATACTGATCCCGCCGGGGGCCAGGGAGGAGAAGTGGGAGAAGCCGTTGAAATCATAGATGGAACCTTCGTTGATGGTCACGAAGCGGTCGAAGTCCGTCCGGAAAAAGGCTCCGTCCTGCCGGTCCTCCATGTAGGCGACGGCGTCCCTTGTATCCTTCATCCAGTAGATATATTCACTCCGGTCCCCCCTGTCATACATGTTCTGATAGAGGGAAAAGCCGCATTCCCCGATCGTGCAGACCAGCAGGAGAGGGAGGACGATCCTGGTGACCAGTTTTTTCTGTGATGCCCGGCCCTTCTTTTTTCCAAACAGCAGGACCTGCAGGAGGAGGACCAGGTAGAATGCGATCAGGACCATATTGAGGATGATATCCGTACCGGACAGAACATGGTCGATATCCGCTTCTGCCTGCGCGATCAGATATTCATAGCAGAGGATGGCGACGACACAGAAGGCCGCTGTGCAGTAGACTGCGGCAAGGGCCCGCAGGAGGCGCCTGTTTTTTTTATGTCCGCGGGCGTGGCCGGTTTTCCCTTCTTTCCGTTCAGCGGTGCCTGTCTCTGTCTTCCCGCCGATCTTTTTGTCCGCCTGTTCGTCTGTTGTGTATTGTACGGGAGTGACGGCGCCGTCAGCTCTGATGCCGGAGGAATTCTCTGTTTCTTCCCGGGCCGGTATGGCAGAACTTTTTTCTGTCTGCTTATCTGCATCAGGTCTTTTTTCCGGCAGAGCTGCCTTATTTTCCGGCAGGACTGTCTTTTTATCCTTTAGAGCCGCATTTATATCCGGATTCTTTAGAACCCCATTTATATCCGGCAGGACCCAGGAGATAAAACCCCTGTAGGCCATGCTCAGCAGGATAAAGCTGTAGACAAAGGTGTATCGGTGGGGGAGATTGGCGGGAAAGTGGAAGCCGTGGATCATGTAGTCCAGGGGGCAGATGACCGCGCACAGGAGCATGAAGACCAGGAAGGCCGAATAGAGGGCCTTTTCCCGCCGGCTGACGTCCCTGCTGCAGTAGTAGAGAGGCAGGACCAGGATGGTCAGGACGCCGGTGTAGACATTGGGCATGTCCTCATTGCGGGCCAGGACGGCATCCCGGGCTCCCAGGAAGTGGGCACTGACCAGCTGCCAGATATTGGGGTAGATCCGGAAGGCGGGGAAGGCCCGCTCGCCGCTGACGGCAGTCTCCCCAAGCGCGGCGGCGACCGGGACCAGGATGATGGCAGCGGTCATGGCGCACAAAAAGGAGACCAGGATAAAGCGGCCGGCCGCCCGCACAAGAGCCTTTCGCCCTTCGGGGCCGTCAAAGGCGGGATTTGTAAACGCGATGATCAGGGCATAGATGGTGATCAGGACACAGACCAGGACCGAAAGATAGAAATTGACGATCATGGTCAGGGCAAGGGAGATGTAGTAGAGCACCGGCTGATCGTCCCGGACCAGTTTTTCACAGCCAAGGGCCACCAGAGGGAAGAGGGCGACTGTATCCAGCCACATGGTATTCCAGTAGTAGCAGGTGATAAAGGCACAGAAGCCGTAGAGGAGGCCGAAGATCAGGATCGAGAGATCGTTTCTTTTGAAATGCTCTCTCAGGTACCAGGTAAAGGAGGCGCTGCTCAGGCTGGCCTTGACCAGGATCAGAACCGCGATGCCCTCGGAGATCAGCTCCGGAGGGAAGAGGAAAAAGATCAGGTTCAGAGGGGAGGCCGCATAGTAGGCCGACTGGGCCAGGAAATCCTTGCCCAGGCCTGTCTGCCAGCTGTAGATCAGACTTTTGCCGGACAAGAGCCGGCTGCGGAATTCAGCCAGATAGGGCGCGTACTGATGAAAGAGGTCCACCTTGAGGATGGACCTGGTACCAAAGGGCCAGAGCTGTCTTCCGGCGAAGACCAGGATATAGATC
>DGUF01000095.1 GCA_002394525.1 Lachnospiraceae bacterium UBA4317
CGTCGAAGCGGTAGGGCCAGACGCGTTTGTGGCCCAGCAGGTGGAGGGTCTCGTATTTGTCTGTGTCGTAGGTCTCCTGGAAGACTGTGACGTAGTCGACTCCGCATTCGTGGAGGTAGCGGTATTCATCGACATTGACGGGATAGATCTCGATTCCGATATTGCGGAAGTATTTGCGGGCAATCTTCACGGCTTCGCCGATGTATTTGACGTCGGAGTATTTGCGGCTCTCGCCGGTCAGGATCAGGATCTCCTCCATGCCGGTGTCGGCGATGACCTTCATCTCGTGTTCGATCTCGTCAAAGTCCAGCTTTTTGCGGCGGATATTGTTGTAGCAGTTGAAGCCGCAGTAGATGCAGTAGTTCTGGCAGTAGTTGGCAATGTAAATGGGTGTAAAGATGTAGACCGTGTTGCCGAAATGGTTTTTGGTCAGTCTTTCCGCCTTGCGGGCCATCTGTTCCAGATAGGGGGCCGCGGCGGGGGAGAGGAGGGCCTTGAAATCCTCGACGGAGCAGGACTCTTTGCTGAGGGCGCGCTCGACGTCGGCCCGGGTATAGGCTTCATAATCATAGCCGGACATCTGGTCCAGGACCTTGTCCTTGATATCCGATTCGATGATCTCCATGCCCTGCATGTAGGCCATGTGGTCGGTCCGGAAGGAGGGGTCCTGTTCGATCCGGTGTTTGCGGGCGAGGACCTCGGGGGGCAGTACATCGCTGTCGATAAAGTATACCTTGTTTTCTTCGTTGATCTTCTGATATTCCATGATGTGTATTCCAATCTTTTGCATGGATCGGATCCCGGTCAAAAGCGGACAGGGCCGGGATCCTGATTTCCTTTTTTACGCGGTTTTTCTTTTTGAATAAGTGTAGGAGGCGGGAAGGTGTGACAGGGGGACAGGTGTGACAGGGGGACAGGCACTCTGTCACAGCAGTGTGACAGAGTGCCTGTCCCCCTGTCACACCTGTCCCCCTGTCACACCGGATCACACCCCTGTCACTCCCCGAGGAAGCCGGTCAGGGGGTCGGAGGCGGAGCCGCCGCGGGCCAGGACGCGGCCCATGCCGGTCAGGTAGGCCTTGCGGCCTGCTTCGATGGCCAGACGGAAGGCCTCCGCCATGGCGGGGACATCGCCGGCTGTGGCGATTGCGGTGTTGGCCATGATGGCGTCGGCGCCCATTTCCATGGCCTCGCAGGCCTGGGAGGGCTTGCCGATGCCGGCGTCCACGATGATGGGCAGGTCGATCTCATCGATCAGGATCTGGATCATTTCCTTTGTCGCAAGGCCCTTGTTGCTGCCGATGGGGGCGGCCAGGGGCATGACGGCCGCGGCGCCCGCGTTCTGCAGGTCGCGGGCGACGTTGAGGTCGGGGTTCATATAGGGCAGGACGACGAAGCCCTCCCTGGCCAGGGTCTCGGTCGCGCGGATGGTCTCGTAGTTATCCGGGAAGAGGTATTTGGCGTCGTGCATGATCTCGACTTTGACGAAGTCGCCGCAGCCCATAGCCCGGCTCAGGCGGGCGATGCGGACGGCTTCCTCGGCGTTGCGGGCGCCCGAGGTGTTGGGCAGGAGAGTGACGCCCTCGGGGATGAAATCGAGGATATTTTCCTTTTCCCGGGTGTTGGCCCGGCGCAGGGCCAGGGTGATGATCTGGGCGCCGCCCTGCTCGACGGCTGCCTTGATCAGCTTCAGGTTGTATTTGCCGGAGCCGAGGATGAAACGGCTGCTGAATTCGTGTCCTCCGAGGATGAGTTTGTCGTTCATTTGTATGTCCTTTCTTCATTAGAAATCGTGGAGTTAAGTGGTATCCGGAACCGGAGTGCCGGGCCTTGGTCCGGGGACGATGGAGCTGACTCACGTCCCGGGCTCATGATTCCCTGCGTCTCACTGGTCCAGGATCAGCTGCAGGACCTTGTTGGCCTGGTGGCCGGCACAGATGGCCACGCGGGGGGCCATGAGGCCTATGCCTCCGCCGATGTCCGTGCTGCCGTCGCCGCAGACATAGAGGCGGCGGAGCCGGCGGTCTGTCCTGATGGCGTTGGCGTCTCCGTATCCGGCCATTCCGTTGCCGGATACGATGATGGTATCCGGACAGTCGGAGAGGAGGGCGTTGACCAGCATGGCCTTCTGGTCGGGGCGGTCAAAGGCCTCGCAGACGATGGGGTAACCGGAAAAGAGGTCCCTGACGTTTTCCCGGGTCACCCGGACGCTGGCAGTGCGGATGTCCAGCCAGGGGTTGATCTGGCGCAGGATGCTGTCCAGGGCCCGGGTCTTGGGCATGCCCAGATGGGGGATCAGGTAGGCCTGGCGGTTGAGGTTGGTGACGTCGACGGTGTCAAAGTCCACCAGGAAGAGGCGGCCGACGCCGGATCTTGCCAGGGCGACGGCTATGTTGGAGCCCAGGCCGCCGAGGCCGGCTATGGCAACGGAGGCCCTTTGCAGTTTTTCCTTTACATCCACGGGGAAGCGGGCATCAAAAGCCCGGTCGAGTTCTTCTCTGGTGATCCCGTCTGCAGGATCTGCTTTTGTTCGAATCGCTGCTGTCTGATCATCTGCTGACTGTGTGTTTGTTCCTGGAAGGAAGTCTTTCATATTCAGCCTCCTCCCACAAAACGCAGGATCTCAATATTGTCGCCGTCTGTCAGGTGGATCTCCCCGAGTCGGTCCCGGGGGATGATCTCCAGGTTCTGTTCGACGACAACGGTTTCGGGCCGGTAGCCGGCTTTTTCCAGATAGGAGAGGATGCTCATTCCGGCAGCCTCCTCCGGTTTTCCGTTGATCGTAACCATTCGCGCTCCTTTCTGATTCGAGTCTCTTTCTATGAGTACCGCCTGCTGCAGAGGGCATTTTTCAAGGATGAAAAATAGGGCACGCGGATGCCGTGTCCGTGTGCCCTTTCTATCGGTGATGGTCGTTATCATTGATATGTATAAGGAGACGCCGGACAAAGATCCGCGGCAGAGGGAAGGATCCCTTTGCAGCTTTTTGTTCAGCGCCTGGGGGGAAGAGATTCAGAAATCAGGGGAAGGAGAAGTACCTTTCCCGGAAGTGTTTTTCGTCAGTCTTCCATTTGAATGACAGAGAGTGGTGCCCCCGGTCTGTCATGAGAATTCCTGACCGGTACTTCCTGTTAAAAAAAGGTACCTGCCGACGACAGGTACCGAAAAAATTTCGAATATTTCCCTACGTTGGCATTGTCCAAATCAGGTTCCGGGTCCAGACAGTCCAGCCTGTTCTCAGCCCGCTCCTGCGAGCTCCCCTTTGTTTTCTCATTCGATATTGTAGTATTTTACCGTGCGTCCGTCAAGAAAAACAGCCGGCGGGGGGATTACATTTTTAATCCGGTTTTAGAAGGGCCGGGTCCGGAAGCGGGCAGGGCTTTCCCCGTAATTCTTTTTTGGGCAGGGCAAACTGATTGCCGTCATAGTTGTAGATGCCGACAATGCCTTCATAGTAGTTGTTCAGGTCGATGGCATCGTCCTTGGCGATATAGTCATTGAGGTTGAGCAGCATATCGGCCCGCATGTACTTCTGGGCTTCATTGATGTGCATCCAGAAGACATCAGGCATCTCGCCGCCGGATGCCTGGCTGCCGGAGCCTGAGCCGCCGCAGGCGGCCAGGGAAACGACCAGGCAGATTATCAGAAGAATAGAGACCAGTCTTTTCATCTTTTACCTCCCGTATTTAATAAATGTTGGTCAATTACCTTCTTTTTTCAAGATGTCTATATCTTATGATGTAAAGGTCAAAAGTATC
>DGUF01000030.1 GCA_002394525.1 Lachnospiraceae bacterium UBA4317
TTAGAGACTGAAAAAGAATTAGAGAAAGGAAATAGTTCGATAGGAATGGGAGAGCCGAAATTCAGGCATGAGCTCAAATATCTGTGCTCGGATGCTGAATTAAAAATGCTGGAGGTCCGTCTGGAGAATGTCCTCAGGCCGGATCCCCACACGGATGAAAACGGGTGTTACCTGATCCGCAGTGTCTATTTTGATGATCTGTATGACAGGTGCCTGAATGAAAACGAGAGCGGCGTGAGCCCCAGGGAAAAGTGGCGCGTGCGGATCTACAACTGCAGCGACAGGAGGATCTCCCTGGAATGCAAGCGCAAGGAATACGGAATGATCCAGAAAAAGAGCTGCAGGATCACAAGGGACCAGCTGGAGCGCATGATGCGGATGGAGCCGGTCCCGATCACGGAGGACAATCCTCCCCTGCTCAACCGCATGCTGCTGTTGCAGCGGACGCAGCTCATGCAGCCCAGGGTGATCGTGCAGTATCTCCGCAGGCCCTTTATCTGCGACGAGGGCAATGTGCGGGTGACCTTCGACATGAATATCACCTCCTCGCCTGCCTTTGACCGGTTCTTTGAGGAGGATATTCCGCAGAGGCCGGTGCTGCCCAGGGGACAGCAGCTGCTGGAGGTCAAGTTTGACGAATATCTGCCGGATTATATCTATCACGCGATCCAGATGACCAACATGCGGCTGGAGACTTTTTCAAAATACTATCTCTGCAGACAGTACAACCTCCAGGGCCTGCAGATCTGACAGGAAAACAGCAGGGACCATGGAAAGTCTGTGAGCTGATCAGGGAAGGAACCGGAGGGCAGACTTGTGCTTCTTTTGGCTGTGCAGGGCTATTCCGGTTCTACACAAAAAAATCCCTCCGGGGAAGTATTCTTCGGGGATAGGAGTTTCAGACCATATATTTATAGAGAGCAGGCGGGCTGCCTGTGAGAGAAAGGAAAAAGGATATGTCATTTTCGGATATTTTTAAAAAATCATTTCTGCAGGGCTACTCAACGATCGAACTGGGTACCAAGGGGATCATCGTGGCTCTGTGCTTTTCACTGGTGCTGGGCCTGTATATCTTTTTCTGCTACAGGCTGCTGACCCGCAGGACCTTTTATTCCAAAAACTTCAATATCTCCCTGGTCTGCATGTCCCTGATCACCACGGCCATCATTCTGACCATCCAGTCCAGCGTCGTCGTATCCCTCGGTATGGTCGGTGCTCTCTCCATCGTCCGTTTCAGGACGGCGATCAAGGAGCCCATGGACCTGGTCTTCCTCTACTGGTCGATCAGTGTGGGTATCATCTGCGGAGCCGGTCTGTCTGAGATCGCCATTATCCTCTCGGTCGTCGTCACTCTGGCGGTCCTGGCCCTGAGCCATATCCCGCTCGGACGCGCCCCCATGATCCTGGTGATCAATGCCCGAAACGACAAGGAGACCAACAAGGCCATCCGCCAGATCGTCCGCAGGCACAGCAGCTTCTTCAGTGAGAAGTCCAGAAATATCTCCGGGGGCCAGCTCAACCTCGTCATCGAACTGGCTGTGAAGTCCGGAGCCGAGCTGACCGGAGAGCTTTCCGCCCTCAATACCGTCAATTCCGTATCTCTCCTCGCCCATGACGGAGAGGTGACCTTCTGATCCGGCGGAGTGTGACAGGGGGTCAGGCACCGTGTCACGGCAGATCGTCTAGATCCACCGGGTGTCATTTATAAGGATTCCTCAAAGAAGGAGACAATCGTGATCATCTCTCAGTATGATTATCAGATGTATCAGGATGAAATTGCGGAGCTGCGTGATGAAATGACGCAGCTCCTTATTTCTATGGAATATCAGCACCAGACCCTTACTGAGGCGGAATTTTACCGCTGGTGGGAGGAGGAAGGTCGGGCGCAGCGCTATTTCGCCTGCAAGGGAAGGATCGAGCAGATCCAGAATTACCTGGCCTTCGTCCAGGTCCGGGAGGAGGATCATCCGAAAATGCGTCGCGGCGGCACTGTTTCCCGCCATTATGATGCGGATGATAAGGACAAAAACAGCGGGGATGCGCTATAATGGAAGCAGGAATATGACCATGATCCGGCATAGAGAAGCGGCCGCGTGTCTGAAGCCGCTGCGCGCCGGAAATGACTTATCGTCAAGGAAGCGAAAACGCTTTGCAGCACTGAAGCCACTGCGCACCCGGATCTGATCGTGAACATAGACACTGCAGGCTGGCCACGAGCGAATAAGGAGGGTTCCAGAGATGAAACACATCGGATGCTTTTCGACGCAGAAAGAGGAAAAGGCGCATCTCAGACGCCTGAAAGGAGAGGAGAAATACGAGGCCCTGAATGAGATGATCGCGGCCTCCAGACACATCGCCTTCTTCGGGGGAGCAGGTGTCTCGACCGAGAGCGGGATCCCGGATTTCCGGAGCAAGGACGGCCTCTACAACCAGCACGATGTCCGGTTCGACGCCTATCAGCCCGAATATCTGCTGAGCAATCCCTGCCTGGAGCATGAGCCCAAGGTCTTTTACGAATTCTACCGGCAGAAGATGGACGCGAGGGGGATCGCCCCCAACAAGGCCCACTACAAGCTGGCCGAGATGGAGGAAAAGGGCAAGCTGGACGGCGTGATCACCCAGAATATCGACGGCCTCCATCAGGCCGCGGGCAGCAAGGTGGTCTATGAGGTCCACGGCTCGACCCTGCGCAACTACTGCGACCGCTGCGGCAAAAAATATCCGTCCGACGCCATCTATACCAGCAGCGAGGCCGTTCCCCGCTGTTCCTGCGGCGGCAAGATCCGCCCCGATGTGACCCTCTACGGAGAGATGCTTCCGGAGGACGCCTGGGCCGGAGCCGGCCGCCTGATCCAGCGGGCGGACCTGCTGATCGTCGGCGGAACCTCGCTGACCGTTTATCCCGCCTCCTCCCTGGTGAGCTCCTACAGCGGCAAATACCTCGTCATCGTCAACCGTGACGCGACTCCCCAGGACAGCTACGCGGACCTGGCCTTCCACGACAGCATCGGGGAAGTCTTCTCCCACATCGAACTGTAAATGGTCCGTCACGCGAAAAACTGCGAAAGAACGAAATAACGTCAGAAGTACATTGCTGAAATCTGAATAAATACTTGACCGGCGGCACTTTGAAAGCTAATATGGTTTTCTGTGAGCTGATAAAAGACCCTGCGGCAGTTCCTGCTGCGGGGTCTTTGCCTGATGATCGGAAAGAGGTGTCCAGTGAAAAAATTGAAGTTCGATCCGAAAAATGATATGAAGCGCCTGATCGTTGTCGCGATTGCCTCAGTCCTGATGGCGCTCAACATAAAGACCTTTGTCCGGACAGGGGGCCTCTATCCCGGAGGCGCGACCGGCCTGACCATCCTCTTTCAGAGGATAGGACTCCAGTACTTCGGTATTGAACTGCCCTACTCCCTCATCAATATCGCCCTGAACGCATTTCCAGTCTATATCGGGTTCAGATATATCGGCACCAAATTTACGCTTTTTTCCTGTGAAATGATCCTGCTCACAGGTTTTCTGACAGACCTGATCCCCGCCCATCCGCTCACTTACGACACTCTTCTGATCAGTATTTTCGGAGGACTGATCAACGGCGTGGTCATGACCCTGTGTCTGCGGGTAAATGCCACGACCGGAGGAACGGATTTCATATCCATTTACCTCTCCCGCAAGAGGGGCGTCGACAGCTTCAACCTGATCCTGGGCTTTAATGCAGTCATCCTGCTGGCCGCCGGCTATTTCTTCGGATGGGACAAGGCCCT
>DGUF01000099.1 GCA_002394525.1 Lachnospiraceae bacterium UBA4317
CCGCGACCGCCGCCGTATCGATGCGGGATCCGCACACAGAGACGGCCAGCCTCAGGACGTCCTCGAAATCCCTGCCGTGCAGAAAGGCAGTCACAGCCGCGCGCAGGCAGAGGGAGGCGGTACCGGCATCCCTTCCGGCCCGGAGGATCTCCTCCCGCATCTGACCGGGGTCCGGCATCCTGTAGCCGAAATTCCGTTCCAGATAGGAGGCGATATAATCCTTGGTGGACCCGTGGATGGCCAGAAAGACAGCGCAGGCCGCCGCATCCGCCGCCTTGAGGCTTTCCCCGCCGCGGTTGGTCAGGCCGGCCTGCAGGACCGCCATGCGCCGCATCATATACAGGTCGTCCTGGAACATCCAGGCGACCGGGCTGACGCGGGCAGCAGGGCCCGGATCATCCGTCTCCGCGGGATCCGCTCCCTCCCGGAAAAGCCAGATGCTCAGGTCCATGGCATAGCCCGCCAGGGGAAAGCTCCCGGCAAAGCCGCGCAGGGACCGGGTGATCTCTTCGGCGACCGCCTGCTCCAGGACATTTCCCCGGATCTCCTGTCCCTCTTCTGCGCCCGACGGCTCCCCCGATGCGGAAAAAAGCTCAGGGATCCGCTTCTCAAAGCGCAGGAGCCCGTCCTGCAGGGCAGCGGTCAGGACCGTCTTTTCGGAAAAGACCTCCCCCGCCCCCTCCGGTCCGCCGGCGGCAGCCAGGCGGCAGGGCAGGGCAGTCCCCCGGTCTGTCAGATCCGCCTGCCTGTATTCATACGGGAACCCGTTCAGGTCCCCCAGGATCGCTCCATACATGTTTTGCCTCCATTTATTCCCCGGGATCCGGTCCCTGCCAGGAAAGGGCCTCCATTGATTCTCCGGAATCCGGCTCCTGCCAGGAAAGAGCCTCCAGGATCGCGGCCGCAGCCCCGTCGTGGTCATTGTCCGTCGTGCAGATGTCCGCCGTCTCCTTCACAAAGTCCGGGGCGTTCCCCATGGCGACGGAATAGCCCGCCCCGCGCAGCATGGGTCTGTCATTGTCCCCGTCGCCCAGGGCCATGATCTCCTCCGCGGGGATCCCCAGCCTGTCCGCGACCCCCTTCAGGGCGATCCATTTGTCCGCCATGATATGGGTGATCTCCAGGTCCGTCTTCCAGGGCAGGAGGATCTGGACCAGGGGCACCCCATCCTCATCCGTCAGCTTCCTCAGCCGGTTATAGACCAGGTCCCGGGCCTCCCCGGACGGAAACATGAGGGAAATATTTTCGACATGAGCGGACTCATCCGCCAGCAGGCCCTCGAAGTCCCGCACGATCCTCCGGCTCCGGTTGATATAGGCCAGGATGGGAGGGGCCACGCAAAAGCGGTCCTCCAGCATCCGCTGGGTCCTCTCGTCGTGATAGCCGACCCCTCTGATAAAGATCTCCCGGATCACATCGGGACCTGTGACCTCGTTCAGTACAGCCCTGGTCAGGGCGTGGGGCATATGCTTTTTGCGCACCACCTTTTTTTCCGCCAGGTCATAGGTATTGGCCCCGTTGGAAGTGATGAGATAGCGGATCCCCGGGATCCCGGTCACCTCGGCCGGCACGCCGGCCAAGGGTCTGCCGGTCACCGGCACCACCTCCACGCCGGCCCGGATCGCCGCCTCCAGCGCCGCCCGGCAGGCCCCCGTCAGTTCCTTTTGTTTTGTCAGGAGGGTCCCGTCCAGGTCGACCCCGATCATTCGTATTGTCTTTTTCACCTTTACTCCTGCTTCTGTCGTCTGCCGCGCCCGGTACCGGGGTCCGCTGCCGCACATGCAAAAAATGAGCCCCCGCAGGGTCCGCTGCCGCACATGCGAAAATGGGTTTCCCGCAGAGCCAGCCGCCCCGCATGCAAAAAATGAGCCCCCGCAGGGCCGATCCATACCGGTCTGCCGGCAGAGTGAATTTAGAGAATTATTATAACACGGCTTTGCGATTCATGGTATAATGACATTCACCGTCGGACGGCCCTGCGGCCTCCGGAAAAAAAACGCGAAAAAGCAGGCCTCCGGAAAGCAGTCCGGGTAGCCGGTCTTCCTCATCAGGAAAAACTGCAGGGCAGCTTTCTCAAAGGAAATGGCAATGGAAAAATATTTCGATCTTCCTGGTGCGGATTCCGCGATCAGGTGTAAAATGTATTTTAAATCTCCCGGCCAGTCCTTCCGGCACTTTGTCCTCTTCTGCCACGGCTTTGCCGGCCACAAGGACAATGCCGCGGCCCAGCGTCTGGCGGGACAGATCCTGGAAAAACACAGCGATACCGCCCTGCTCATCTTCAACTGGCCGGCCCACGGGGACGACGCCCACGAGGCCATTTCCCTGTCGGACTGCGCCGCCTATCTGGACCGGGTCACCGAATGGATCAGGAAGACCTATGACCCCTCCGTCCTGGACGTATGCGCGACCAGCTTCGGGGGCTATCTGATCCTGAAATATCTCTCTGAACATGATTCCTCCCCCTTTCGCAGGATCTGCCTGCGCTGCCCGGCTATCGTCATGTACGATGTCCTGACGGAAAAGATCCTGACCGCGGAGGACCTGGAAGGCCTGGCCGCCGGGACCGACGCCCTGGCCGGATTTGACCGCAAGGTCGTGATCCGCCCCTCCTTTCTGGAGGAGCTTAAAAGAGAGGACATAACCGGGCGGGATTTCAGCCGCTGGAGCGGCCGGATCCGCATCGTACAGGGCATGGAGGACGAGCTGGTCCCCTGGCGGGCGGTCAGCACCTTCGCGGACCGGAACGGGATCTCCTGCCGCCTGGTGGAAGGGGCGGACCACCGCTTCCTGGTGCCCGGCACCATGGAGATCGTCATCAGCAGCTTCCTGGATTTTCTTGAACTGTAGTTTGCAAGTCATTCAAGCATTACAAAAACGTGATTAACAGAGATTTTATACTTCCTCTGACAAGAGATCTATTAAAATTTCATACAAGGTGGAATGAGCGTTCCCTCAAGCCCTACACCGATGAGCTCTTTGACCTCTGGGCGGAGAACGGAGTCGACGGCCTGCTGGACACCCAGCTCCAGGGCCCCACGCTGACCCGGTTCGGGATCATCCCCGATGACCGCCGGAGCGCGGACCGCATCATAGGCCTCCTGCCCACCTACAAGGCCATCTTCAACAAGAGCGACATCCAGGTCTACCGGGCGGAGGGCCACATCTATATCGATGTCCCCTGGCAGACCGACCAGGTCTATCTGGGCGATATCCTGACCGACAGTGAATTCGAGCGCTCCCAGGGGATCCCGGTCGCCATCGGCATGGACATCTACCGCCAGCCCTACTTCGCGGACCTTTCCATCACCCCCCACCTGCTGGTGGCGGGTTACGGCCACACCGCTTTTCTGCACGGAGTCATCCTCAGCCTCCTGCTCTCCCACGCCCCGGAGGAGATCGAGCTCTATCTCTGCGGACAGCGCCGCAGCGATTTTTCCCGCTACGGCGAGATTCCCTACTGCCAGATCTCCTCGGATCCCGCCGAAGAGCTGGACCTCCTGGAGGACCTCAACGTCGAAGTCGACCGCCGCTATGCCGCCCTCTACGAGAGCCGATGCCGCACCATCTATGACTTCAACCGCCGCGCGGGCCTCATGAAGCACCTGGTCGTGATCATCGAGGAGTACTCCAACCTAGCTGCCCTCGGAAAGAGAAAAGCCGCCAGCCTCCTGGAGCGCCTCTCCGAGATGGCCGCGGACTGCGGCATCCACGTGATCGCCGCCTCCGAAAAAAGCGTCTACTTCCGCCCGGTCCGGGACAGCTTCCCCGCCCGCGTCTGCCTGCGCACCGACGCAGTCGCCGACTCCTATGTCATGATCGACCGCAAGGGCGCCGAAAAGCTCGGAAAAAAAGGAATGCTCTACTACGTGGACGGCAGCTCCCAGACCCCCTACCTGCTCCAGAGCGGCATCGTGACCACAAAGGAAATACGCGGCGTCGTATCCGCCATCATGGAGAACTTCCAGGACCCGGAGACAAAGCCCAAAGGTCCGTCTATCTGGGAGAAACTCTTTGCGCGTTAGCAATGAGCCATGCGATCAAAGATCGCGAGCCCGTCGGCATGGCTCATTGCGGCTGACCACCATCCGCGCGGACAAAAAGGAACTCTTATGCATTACAAAGCGATCATATTTGACATGGACGGAACCATCCTCGACACAGTCGACGACCTGACAGCCTCCGTCAACTACGCCATGGGCCAGTGCGGACACAGAACCGGCTTTACCAGGGAGGACGGCTGCCGCATGTTCGGAAGCGGCGCCCACACGGCCCTGCAGCGGGCCCTGGCCATGGAGGCCGGGATGACTGATCCCGCCTTTCTGAGACGCATCGGCACCCCCGCCATGATGACGGTCCCGGGGATCAGCGAGGAGGAGGTCTCACGGATCGAAGCGGTCTTCCGCCCCTGGTATCTCGTACACAGCATGGACAGGACCGGCCCCTACGAAGGGATCCCGGAGCTTCTGAGGACCCTGAAGGACCGCGGCTTTCTGACCGCCGTCGTGTCCAACAAACCGGACCCGGCCGTCGCCAGACTCGCCGCGGACTGTTTTGAAAACCTCTTTGCCTCCGCGGCCGGGGAAAGGCCCGGCATCCGCCGCAAGCCCGCCCCGGACATGGTAGAGGCCGTACTGGACAGCTTCGGCCTGGCTCCCGACCAGGCCCTCTATATCGGCGACTCCGAGGTCGACGTGGAGACGGCCGCAAACTGCGGCATGGACTGCGTCTGCGTCTCCTGGGGCTTTCGGCCCGCGGATTTTCTCCGGTCCCTCGGCCCCCTGGCCGTCATCGACCGCCCGGAGGACCTGCTGGCCCTGGTCTGAGCCCGCCCGGACCTGCT
>DGUF01000083.1:0-4981 GCA_002394525.1 Lachnospiraceae bacterium UBA4317
GACCTCTCCGGCGACAAGATGGCCATGCAGCGTCTGAAAGAGGCCGCCGAGAAGGCCAAGAAGGAGCTGTCCAGCTCTCAGACCACCAACATCAACCTGCCCTTCATCACCGCGACTGCTGAGGGCCCCAAGCACTTTGACATGGATCTGTCCCGCGCCAAATTCGAGGAGCTGATCAGCGACCTGGTCGAGAGGACCGCCATCCCCGTGCAGAACGCCATGCGCGACGCCGGCCTGAGCAACTCCGACATCGGCAAGGTCCTGCTCGTCGGCGGATCCACCCGTGTTCCCTGCGTCCAGGAAAAGGTCAAACAGCTGACCGGCCACGAGCCCTCCAAGACCCTGAACCCCGATGAGTGTGTCGCTCTCGGCGCTTCCATCCAGGGCGGCAAGCTCTCCGGTGACAAGGATGCCGGCACGGATATCCTGCTGCTGGATGTCACCCCTCTGACCCTGTCCATCGAGACCATGGGCGGAATCGCGACTCCTCTGATCGAGAGAAACACCACCATCCCGACCAGAAAGAGCCAGGTCTTCTCCACTGCGGCCGACAACCAGCCCGCTGTTGACATCAACGTCCTGCAGGGTGAGCGTAAGTTTGCCCGCGACAACAAGTCCCTCGGCCAGTTCCGTCTGGACGGCATCCCGCCCGCAATGCGCGGCGTGCCTCAGATCGAGGTCACATTCGATATCGATGCCAATGGTATCGTCAACGTCTCCGCCAAGGACCTGGGCACCGGCAAGGAACAGCACATCACCATCACCGCAGGTTCCAACATGTCCGATGAGGAAATCGAGAAGGCTGTCCAGGAGGCCGCTCAGTATGAGGCAGAGGACCGCAAGCGCAAAGAGGCCGTCGAGGCCCGCAACGAGGCTGACTCCATCGTCTTCCAGACCGAGAAGGCCATGAAGGAGGCCGGCGACAAGATCGACGGCGCCGTCAAGGGCACAGTCGAGGCCGATATCGCGGACCTCAAGGCAGTCCTCGACCGCACCAAGGACCAGACCGACCTCAGCGACGCCGACATCGATGCCCTCAAGAGCGGCAAGGAGAAGCTGATGAACGACGCACAGCAGCTCTTCGCCCAGATGTACCAGGGCGCCCAGGGCGCTGCAGGCCCCGACATGGGCGCAGGCGCCGGCGCAGCAGGCAATTATCAGGAGACCCAGGGCGCGGCTGACGACGATGTTGTCGACGGCGACTATAGAGAGGTTTGATCGATTCAGTTCAGACGCCCACGAAACTCGAGGAGTTTTTCGCGGCATTTTCGCGAAAAACACGAGTTCAACGCCGCGCGGTGCACGCGAAGCGTATTGGAATCACCGCGCGCAAGCGTTACATGTTCACGTCCTCGATAGGGCGTGAACATGTAAGGTCTGATCAGGCAGAGTAAAAACTGCAAAGCTTTACAAATAAGAGCCGTTATGGTATAAAAATCAATTGTTGCCGATCAGGGCAGCACAGTGCCCAGGCCGTATTCGCGGCCTGGGCTCTATGTGCGTTAAAGCGGACCCATTCCCGGCCTGTCCCCCGGCAGACCGGACCGGACACAGAGAACCGCAGGAGGCGGACAGACCGGACCGGATACAGAGTTCCCCGCAAAAAGCGGACAGACCGGACCGGATACAGAGACCTTCGGAAAAAACGGGCAGACCGGATCAAATATACATACCTGCAGAAGCAGTGGATTGGACAAGTCTATGGCAGAACAGAAAAGAGATTATTACGAAGTCCTGGGCGTGGAAAAAAACGCCACAGAGGAAGAGATCAAAAAGGCATACCGCAAGCTGGCCAAGAAATACCACCCGGATATGAACCCCGGAGACAAGGATGCCGAGAAAAAATTCAAGGAGGCCTCCGAGGCTTACGCGGTTCTGAGCGACAAGGAAAAGCGCGCCCAGTATGACCAGTTCGGGCATGCGGCCTTTGACGGGACCGGCGGCTTCGGTGCCGGCGGCTTCGATTTCACAGGCGCTGATTTCTCGGATATTTTCGGAGATCTCTTTGGCGGTATGTTCGGCGGCCGCAGCAGGGGCGCTTCCAACGGCCCCATGAAGGGGGCCAACATCCGGACCAGCGTCCGCATCAGCTTCCTGGAGGCGGTCTTCGGCACCGAGAAGGAGCTGACCCTCAACCTCAAGGACCCCTGCCCCAAATGTAACGGGACCGGTGCCAAGCCCGGGACCTCTCCCCAGATGTGCCCCAAGTGCGGAGGCAAGGGCCAGGTGGTCTTCACCCAGCAGTCCTTCTTCGGCACGGTCCGCAACGTCCAGACCTGCCCGGACTGCGGCGGCAGCGGCAAGATCATCAAGGACAAGTGCCCGGACTGCGGCGGCACAGGCTACATCACCAGCCGCAAGACCATCAATGTCACGATTCCGGCGGGCGTCGACAACGGCCAGAGCGTCCGCATCCGCGAAAAGGGCGAGCCCGGCATCAACGGCGGCCCCCGCGGCGACCTGCTGGTCGAGGTCATTGTCTCCCCTCACGAGATCTTTGAGCGCGAGGGCTTCGATATTTTCTCCGTCGTCAAGATCTCCTATCCCGTGGCGGCCCTGGGCGGCAGCGTCATGATCGACACCGTGGACGGCAGGATCGTCTACGACGTCAAGGCAGGGACCCAGACCGGGACCCAGATCCGCTTCCGCGGCAAAGGCGTCCCCACCCTCCGCAACAAGGACATCCGCGGCAACCACTATGTGACCCTGGTCGTCGATATCCCGACCAAGCTCAGCAAGGAGGCCAAGGAAGCCCTGCGCAAGTTCGACCAGCTCACGGGAGACTCCCTGACCGCCGTCGAACGGGCCTCCGCTACAAAGGAGGACAAGCCGGACCAGGAGGGAGAGCACAAGGAAAAGAAAAAGAAACGCTTCTGGGAAAAATAAAAGGCAGCACCGGTTGTCAGGGGTGAAAACCACTCCTGACAATTTGTTGTGTAAGAGAAGCTGTTAGCTGTCAGCTGTTAACTGTTAGCTGTTTGCCACAAATTTCCAGTTACAAGGCTAAAGGCTAAAAGCTAAAACCCCATATATACTGCAAGAAGAGGTATACATACATATGAAATGGATGAGATTCCGGGTCCGGACCAGGACCGATGCCGAGGATATACTGATCAGCTTCATGGAGGACATAGGCCTCTACGGTGCCCAGATCGAGGACAATGTTCCCCTGACCGCGGCCGAAAAGGAGCAGATGTTTGTCGATATCCTTCCCGAGGGACCCGCTGACGACGGCACGGCAGTGCTGAGCTTTTTCCTGGAGGAGACAGAGGACGGCCGCCTGGTCGTCGATGACGTCCTGCGCACACCCGAGGAGGTCCGCGCGCAGATGCTGGAAAAGATCGCGGAGATCCGCACCTTTACCGAAGTGGGAGAGGGGACCGTCACCATCGACGAGACCGAGGACATCGACTGGATCAACAACTGGAAGCAGTATTTCCACCAGTTCTGGATCGATGACATTCTGGTCATCCCCTCCTGGGAGAAGCCCGAGAAGGTCATGGACGGCGGACAGGAGCGGGTGCCCCGCCTGGTCTTCCATATCGACCCCGGGACGGCCTTCGGAACGGGCATGCACGAGACGACCCAGCTCTGCATCCGCGAGCTGCGCAAATACATAAACCCGCAGACAGTCCTCCTGGACGTGGGGACCGGCAGCGGCATCCTGGCCCTCCTGGCCCTCAGGCTGGGCATCCGCAGGGCGGTCGGCACAGACCTCGACCCCTGCGCTGTCCCGGCTATCGAGGAGAACACGAAGGTCAACGGCGTGGATCCCTCCCTTTTCAAGGTGATCCTGGGCAACCTGATCGACGATCCGCAGGTCCAGGCCGAGGTCGGAGAAGGCTGCTATGACGTGGTCCTGGCCAACATCCTGCCCGATGTCCTGGTCCCCCTGACCCCCCAGGCCGTGCGCTGCATGAAGCCCGGCGCTGTCTACATCACCTCGGGGATCCTGATCGAGCGCGCGCAGAGCGTCAAGGACGCCATGCTCAAAGAAGGGCTCGAGATCGTCAGCCAGACAGACCAGGGCGAGTGGTGCTGCGTGGTCGGCAGAAAGCCCCTGGCCTGAGCCCCCGCAGACACCGGAAAACCTGTCCCGGCCTGAGCCCCCGCAAACACGGAAAACCGGTCCCGGTTCGGGTCCGATGCAGGCGGCAGCGGCGACACCCCGCGGCCGCAACCATCCCCCATGGAGAAAATCCCACCTATGCTACAGATTTTTGCGGATCTTTCCGCCATGCAGGACGGCCTGCTGGAGATCGGCGGAAGCGACTACAACCACATCAAAAATGTCCTGCGCATGCATCCGGGCGAAGAACTGATCGTGCGCCCCGGAGACGGGGGAGAGACCGGCGGGGAATACCGCTTTGAGATCGTCTCCTTTACGGACAGCCGGGTCCTCTGCCGCCTCCTGGAAGTCAGACAGGCCGATTCGGAGCTCCCGGTCAGGGTCCTCCTCTTCCAGGGCCTGCCCAAGGCGGACAAGATGGAACTCATCATCCAGAAAACCGTCGAAATGGGCGTGACAGAGATCATTCCGGTGGAAATGCACCGCAGCATCGTCAAGCTGACCGGGGACAAACGCAAAAAACGGGTCGCTCGCTGGCAGTCGATCGCGGAAGCCGCGGCCAAGCAGAGCCGGCGGGGGATCATCCCGCAGCTGCATGACATCCTGACCATGGACCAGGCCCTGGCTTATGCGGCGGACCAGGCGGACCTGATCCTCCTGCCCTACGAATGTATGGCGGAGGAAAAGGAAAACGGCACCAGGTCCCTCCTGGAGCAGCTCCGGCCCGGACAGACAGCCGCCGTCTTCGTCGGCCCCGAAGGGGGATTCGAGGAGAGCGAGGTCGAAGAGGCCGTCGAAAGAGGCGCGAAGACCATTTCCCTGGGCAGGAGGATCCTGCGGACCGAGACCGCCGCGATCGCCTTCCTGGCCTTCCTGATCTACCGCTTTGAACTGGACTGATCTGAAAAACGG
>DGUF01000083.1:5086-14497 GCA_002394525.1 Lachnospiraceae bacterium UBA4317
CCGCAGCCGCCGGAAACGCATGGAAATCGGGAAAAGGACCGGTACAAACTGTAAAAGACTTCCCTCAGGAAAAATAAATGAACGAAAAAAGAGATATCTACCTTGATAATTCCGCGACGACCAGGTGCTTTCCCGAGGTCGCCGCACTCATGAATGAGATCTATCTGGAGGACTACGGCAACCCCTCCAGCATGCACCACCGCGGCGTCACGGCGGAGCGCCGGATCGCGGAGGCCAAAAAGACCCTGGCCGGGATCCTGAAGGTCCGGGAAAAGAACCTTTACTTCACCTCCTGCGGGACCGAATCGGACAACATGGCGATCATCGGCGGAGCCCTGGCGGCCCAGCGCAGAGGAAAGCACCTGATCACCACCGTCATAGAGCATCCCGCGGTCCTCGAAGCCATGAAGCACCTCGAGAACCTGGGCTTTGAGATTACCCGTCTGGGCGTCGACCGGGACGGCCTGGTCTCCCCCGAGGCCGTGGCCGCCGCCGTGCGGCCCGACACGATCCTGGTCTCCGTCATGCACACCAACAACGAGATCGGCTCCGTCCAGCCTGTCGCGCAGATCGGGGCAGCCATCAAGGCCGCCAATCCCTCCACCCTCTTCCACGTGGATGCCGTCCAGGGCTTTGGAAAGGCCGCCATCCTCCCCAAACGGATGAAGATCGACCTCCTGGCGGCCAGCGGACACAAGATCCACGGACCCAAGGGCACGGGACTGTTGTATGTGGGCGAGGGCGTGCGCCTGGAACCCCTGATCTTTGGCGGCGGCCAGCAGGGCGGCCTGCGCTCGGGGACAGAGAACGTCCCCGGCATCGCCGGCATGGCCCTGGCCGCAAAGATGCTCTGCGGCAGCCTGGATGAGGACAGGGAAAAGCTCTATGCCATGAAAGCCCGCCTGGTGGAAAGACTCTCCGCCATCCCCGACCTGGAATTCAACGGCCGCACCGACGGGACCGCGGCTCCCCACATCCTCAGCGTCCGCGTCAGGGGCGTCCGCGCGGAGGTCCTGCTCCATGCCCTCGAGGACCGCGGCATCTACGTCTCCTCCGGCAGCGCCTGCGCCTCCAACCGCCCCCACCTGTCCGAGACCCTGGCGGCCATCGGCACCCCCGCCGCCGAGATGGACAACTCCATCCGCATCAGCCTCTCTGTCATGAATACCATGGAAGAGATGGACACCACCACCGCCGCCATCGCTGAGATCGTACCTTTTTTGAGAAAATTTGTGAGAAGGTAAGGAGGGAAGGACCCAACCATGAACAACAAATACGACGCATTTCTGATCAAATACGCCGAGATCGGCATCAAGGGCAAAAACCGCCACGTCTTCGAGGAGGCCCTGGTCCGGCAGATCCGGATCGCCCTGCGCCCCTGCGAGGGCCGCTTCAACGTGATCCGCACCTACGGCCGGGTCTTTGTGGAGACCACGGGAGACTATGACTTCGACGAAGTCACCGAGGCCCTGTCCCATGTATTCGGCATCTGGGGCATCTGCCCGGTCGCGGTCTATGACATCATGCCCCTCGACAGGCTGTGCGAGACAGCCGCCGCCTTCATGCAGGCGGAATATCCGGAAGGAAACCACACTTTCAAGGTCCGCACCAGGAGGATGAACAAGGCATATCCCAGCGACTCGCTGGAGATCAATGCCGAGGTCGGCCACGCCGTGCTCGAGGCCTGCCCCGGCCTGTCCGTGGATGTCCATAAGCCCGAGATCACCTTCAGCGTGGAGGTCCGCGAAAAGATCTACCTCTACTCCCAGGTCATACCGGGCCCCGGCGGCCTGCCGGTCGGC
Organism: Lachnospiraceae bacterium UBA4317; assembly: GCA_002394525.1. The sequence continues at coordinate 6,889 of DGUF01000083.1, forward strand.
GTCGGCGGCAAGTGCATGCTGCTCCTCTCCGGCGGGATTGATTCCCCCGTGGCGGGCTACATGGTCGCCAAGCGCGGCGTCCGGATCGACGCGGTCTATTTCAACGCCCCGCCCTATACCAGCGAGCGCGCCCTGCAGAAGGTCGTCGACCTGGCAAAGGAGATCTCCGTCTACACCGGGCCCATCCGGCTCCACAACATCAACTTTACGGAGATCCAGCTCTATATCTATGAGCAGTGCCCCCACGACGAGCTGACCATCATCATGCGCCGCTACATGATGCGGATCGCCGAGCGCCTGGCCAGGGAGAACGAGTGCCTGGGCCTGGTCACCGGCGAGAGCATCGGCCAGGTCGCATCCCAGACCCTGGCCGCCCTGGCGGTGACCAACGAGGTCTGCACCCTGCCCGTCTTCCGCCCCCTGATCGGCTTTGACAAGGAGGAGATCGTCCAGGTCTCCAAGAAGATCGGCACCTACGAGACCTCCATCCTGCCCTATGAGGACTGCTGTACCATTTTCGTGGCCAAGCACCCCGTGACAAAGCCCAAAGCGGAGGTGATCCGCAAGCACGAGCACAACCTCGATGAAAAGATCGAGGAGATGGTCGAGCGCGCCATCGCGACGGACGACATCATCCATATCGGCAGCTACAACCCCGCAAAGTAAAGAGCGCGGGACGCAAAAAAGGCACAGTCCGGATCCCCCTCAGAGGAACCGGGACTGTGCCCTGCAAAAGCGCAGAAGGACTGTGCCCGCTGAAATACTGGCTGCTTCAGGCCCTGATCACTTCTTGACCATATAAGGCTCCAGAGCCTTGAGGATCTTGTCCATATCCTCGGTCGCGTGGATGTTCAGGTCGATGGGCCTGGACAGATCCAGGGAAAAGATGCCCATGATGGACTTGGCATCGATGACATAGCGGCCGGAGACCAGATCGAAATCATCATCAAATTTGGTGAGGTCATTGACGAAGGACTTTACCTTGTCGATGGAATTGAGGGAGATCTGAACTGTTTTCATACGTGTTTCCTTTCCAATGCAGACTGGTGAGCGGCGCCCTGCCGGCCCTCTGACCGCGGAAGGACTCCGCGGGAAGGAGACGGACCCGCTGCACAGGTAACTGAGTTATATAGTTATATCTGAAATTGCGAAGGCACGGCCCGGACGGCCGTACAGCAATTGTTGTGATATATAAAATATAAAATCGGAATATATAAAAGTCAAATGAAAAAGGCAGCTTTTCACAACCTGGGCTGTAAGGTCAACAGCTATGAACTGGATATCATGCGCCAGATCCTGCGGGACGAAGGATTCGAGGAAGTCCCCTTTCAGGATAAGGCGGATATTTACGTGGTCAACACCTGCACCGTGACCAACATCGCGGACAGAAAGAGCCGGCAGATGCTGCACCGGGCCAAAAAGACCAATCCCGATGCGGTCGTGGTCGCGGTCGGCTGCTACGTGGAGACGGACCCCGCCGGGGTGGAGAAGGACGACGCGATCGACCTGGTCATCGGCAACAACCGGAAGACCCGGATTGGAGAGGTCCTCACCGCCTTCCTGAAGGAAAAAGACCTCTGCGCCGGAAAAGCCCCGGCAGAGCAGGAGGAAACGCAGGGAGCAGCCGGAGGGGAGACTCTTTCCGGCGGGAAGGAACTGACCTCTGAGAAGAAGCTCTCCCCCGGAAAGCCGGTCCTTCGCGAGGACCTGAACTGCGCCCCGGCCTATGAGGACATGCAGCTGACACAGCCGGGCCACACCCGGGCCTATATCAAGATCCAGGATGGCTGCAACCAGTTCTGCAGCTACTGCATCATCCCCTACGCGCGCGGCCGCATCCGCAGCCGGGCAAAGGAGGAGGTCCTGCGCGAGGTGGCGGGCCTGGTCCGCGGCGGGATCCGCGAGATCGTCCTGACCGGCATCCATATCAGCTCCTACGGACTGGACCGGAACGCCGAAGGCCCCGTCCGCTTTGACCCCGTCAAGGCCGGCAGAGCCCTCCTGGACCTCTTCACGGACCTCAATGCCATGGAGGGCCTGGAGCGGATCCGCCTGGGATCCCTGGAGCCCCGGATCATGACAGAGTCCTTCATCGCCGGCATCGCCGGCCTGAAAAAGATCTGCCCCCACTTCCACCTCTCCCTTCAGAGCGGGTGCGATGAGACCCTGCGCCGCATGAACCGCCACTACACGACCGCGGAATACGCCCGCAGCGTGGACCTGCTCAGGCGCTACTACGACCGGCCCGCGATCACGACCGATGTGATCGTCGGCTTCCCGGGCGAGACAGAAGAGGAATTTGAAAAGACCTGCGCCTTCCTGGAGAAGATCCGGTTTTATGAGATCCACGTCTTCCGCTACTCCCGCAGGAACGGGACCGTGGCGGCCAGGATGAAGGACCAGATCCCCGAGTCCGTCAAGGCCCTGCGGAGCGACCGCCTGCTGGCCCTCACCGCCGCCCAGGCGGAGGCCTACCGCATGCAGTTCGCCGGCGGACCGGAGACCCTGCTCCTCGAGGAGCTCTGCGAACACGAGGGCAGATCCTACTGGACCGGCAGCACGACCCGCTATGTGACCGGAGCCGTCCCCGCTGACCGGCCCCTGACCGGAAAGACCGGAGAGACTCCTGTGGAGGGACAGGAGCCGCTCCCCGGAAAAGCACAGGAAAAAGACACCCTGACCCAGGGAATGCTCCTGGAGGGAACCTTCGGGAAAGAGACCATCCGGTTTTCAAAGGGAGACGCCCTGGTGTTCCACTGATGTTTCCGGCCACACCCTGACCAGAAAGAATGTTGAATCATCAGGCCAAATAGAGTAAGATAAAGGGTAGGCTAAAAATCCATTTGCGGCAGACAGTCTGCCGGGGTGTGATTCTGCAGTGAGGCGTATATGGAAAAAAGAAATATAACAAGAAAGGACCTGGACAGCACACAGTTTTTCAGAGTCCAGCCCGAACCCGCGAACGGCGTGCAGAAGATCCTCTCCGTCGTCTACGAGGCACTTTCCGAAAAGGGATATGACCCGGTCAACCAGATCGTGGGCTATATCATGTCGGGAGACCCCACCTACATCACCAACTACAAGGGGGCCCGAAGCCTGATCATGAAGGTGGAGCGCGACGAACTGGTCGAGGAGATCATGCGCAGCTACATTCGGGCAAACCACTGGTCCGAGTGACCGGAGACGGTGAAGAAGAGTATATGAGAATCATGGGATTGGACTTTGGCGGAAAGACATGCGGCGTGGCCCTCAGTGACCCGCTGGGGATGACAGCACAGCCAAAGGAAATTATCCGCAGAGACAGAGAAAACAAACTCCGCAGGACCTATGCGCGGATCGAAGAGCTGATCAGAGAATACGAGGTCGGCCTGATTGTTCTGGGCCTGCCGCTGAATATGGATGATACGCAGGGAGAGCGGGCACGCAAGACACTGGAATTCCAGGAAAGTCTTCACAGGAGAACCGGTCTCCCCGTTGTGTTGTCCGATGAGCGCCTGACCACCGTCGAAGCGGAAGAGATCATGCACAGACAGGGAATACCGCGCGAAAAATATCACGACTACGTCGACATGATCGCCGCCTCCATCATACTCAGCGACTACATGGAAAACGAAAGGCTGAACCGGGAAACGGGGGACGGCAGCAGGTGACTTGCCCGGAATTGTGACGATAAGCCCGGAGACAGTGAGTCCGGGGACCTGCCGGCCGCCTTACAGATTGTGACGATAAGCCCGGAGACAGTGAGCCCGGTACAGAGAAGGACCAGGGGGGGACGACCATGGAAAAAGTGCAGTTCATGCCCGAAGGAGAAAAACATCCGGTGGATTTTTACGTGCTGGAGGAGACCAGACTGGCGGGAAAGCAGTATCTTCTGGTCACTGACAGCGAAGAAGGCGATGGAGAAGCCCTCATCCTGCGCGCGGACAGGAAGGAAACGGCTTCCCCGGATACGGATACTGCCATGACGAAGACCGCAGATCAGGATCCGGAGATCACCTATGAGATCGTAGAAGATGAAAAGGAGCTGTCCGCAGTACTCCTGCTGATGCGGGACAGCCTGGAAGAACTCGGCATCGAGATCGAGGAATAAATGCCCTGAGCCTGCCGCGAAGAGATCCGAAGGGCAGGAGCGATGAGCCATGCGCCCCTGAAGGCGGCGCCTGCCTCAGATGCCGGCGAAAAAGATAAGAAGAGAGAATAGAAGAGAGAACAGAAGAGAAAATTGAAGACACAGACCAAAAAAGACAACAGAAGAAATATCGAAAAAAGAAGTACAGAGAAGAGAAGCACAGAGAAAAGAAATATTGAAAAGAGCGCTGAAAAAGGCGGAAAAAAAGAAGTCAGAAAAGACCTGAAAAAAAAGATCAGCAAAAAGAAGGATCTGAAAAAGGAATATACGACCAGAGAATTAAAGCATCAGGGAGTTAAAAAGAAAGACCTGAAAAAGCAGGATGCTGTCAGAAAGACGGCCTCCGGCGGAAAGAGCACGGGACAAAAGCCCTCCGGCGGAAAGAACGAACTGAGGACCTCCTGGAACAGAGGAGCCAGAAATGAGCTGCAGGTCGTAAAGGACAGCGGCAAAAAGGAGCTTCAGGTTATAAAGGACGGCGGCAAAAAGGAGCTGCAGGTCATAAAGGACAGCGGCAAAAAGGAGCTGCGCGTCATAAAGGACGGCATCCGGGCAGATCTGCGGGGGGCAGGCAGCTCACAAAAGGCAGAGCCCGTCAGAGACAAGGGCAGAAAAGGATTCGGATTGAGAAAAAAGAAGGATGAACATAAAGGTACTGCGCCCTCTGTGAGGATCATCCCCCTGGGTGGTCTGGAACAGATCGGCATGAACATCACCGCGTTTGAATACGGGGACAGCATCGTGGTCGTGGACTGCGGCCTGGCCTTCCCCGAGGACGATATGCTCGGGATCGACCTCGTGATCCCGGACACCACCTATCTGGAGGATAACATTGACAAGGTCAAGGCCTTTGTGATCACCCACGGACACGAAGATCACATCGGAGCCCTCCCCTACGTGCTCAAAAAGATCAACGTCCCGGTCTACGGCACCCGCCTGACCATCGGGATCATTGAAAACAAGCTCCGTGAGCACAACCTCCTCGGCAGCACCGAGCGCCACGTGGTGGCCTTCGGAGATGTCGTCACCCTGGGCGATTTCCAGGTGGAATTCATCAAGACCAACCACAGCATCGTGGACGCCGCCGCCCTGGCCATCACCTCGCCGGCCGGCACCATCGTCCACACCGGCGACTTCAAGGTCGACTACACGCCGGTCTACGGTGACGCCATCGACCTGCAGCGCTTCGCGGAGCTGGGGCGCAAGGGCGTCCTGGCCCTCATGTGTGACTCCACCAATTCGCTGCGCCCCGGACACACCCCGTCCGAGAAGGCAGTCGGCAGGAGCATTGACCAGATCTTCCGCGACCATCAGGATACCCGCCTCATCGTCGCGACCTTCGCCTCCAATGTCGACCGCGTGCAGCAGATTATCAACCACGCCTACAAATACGGCCGCAAGGTCGTCGTCGAGGGACGCAGCATGGTCAACATCATCGAGACCGCGACCAAGCTCGATGTTCTCAACGTCCCGGAAAACACCCTGATCGATATCGACCAGCTCAAAAACTACCCCGGCGAAAAGACCGTCATCATCACGACCGGCAGCCAGGGCGAGAGCATGGCCGCCCTGAGCCGCATGGCCGACGGCATGCACCGCAAGGTCACGATCGGCCCCAACGACACCGTCATCTTTTCCTCCAGCCCCATCCCGGGCAATGAGAAGGCGGTCACGGGCGTCATCAACAAGCTCATCCTCAAAGGGGCGGACGTCATTTCCCAGGATGTCCACGCCTCCGGCCACCCCTGCCAGGAGGATGTCAAGCTGATCTACCACCTTGTCCAGCCCCGGTATGCCATTCCGGTGCACGGCGAGTACCGCCACCTCAAGGCCCAGGCCAAGCTCGTCAAGGAGCTGGGCTATGACAAGGACCACATCTTTATCCTGGGCTCCGGCGATGTCCTGGAGCTGAGCGAGGACGGAGCCGCCGTCCGCGAGAAGGTCCAGGTCGGCAATATCATGGTCGACGGCCTCGGTGTCGGCGACGTCGGCAACGTGGTCCTGCGCGACCGCCAGCACCTGGCCGAGGACGGCATCGTGATCGTGGCCTTCGCCCTGGAATCGGGCAGCTGCAGACTGCTCTCCGGCCCGGAGATCACCTCCCGCGGCTTCGTCTACATCAAGGAGGCCGACGACCTCATGGCCGGCGCCGCCAACGTCGCGGAGGACGCCATCGAACGCTGCCAGGAGGCCCGGAGCACAGACTGGAACCGCTACAAAAACGCCGTCAAGGACGGCCTCAACGATTTCTTCTGGAAAAAGACCCAGCGCCGGCCCGTCATCCTGCCCATGATCCTCGAGGTCTGATGAAAAAAGCGGCAGCTGCGCGGCCCTGAGCGGATCGACCGGCAGCCGGGCCCGCCATCCCGCGGCACAGGGCCGGGAATAGCGACAGACAAGTCCGGCCTTCCACGGCCAGGAGCGGAGAAAACTATGAAAAAAAGAACAGGGTTCCCGGAGATCGCGGAAGCGGTCCTCGGCATATTGATCTACCTCATCCCCATCGTCTGCGGGATCTATATCCTGTCCTGGGCCGGCCGCGCCTATCACGAGGGCTACAACCTGTTTGCGGAGGAGAGCCTGGACAGCCCGGCCACAGCCCACAGCGAGCTGATCACGGTCTCGGAGTCCGAGGCCGGCTCGGCGCTCGCAGTCGGCAGGATCCTGGAGAAACAGAACCTGGTCAGCAGCGGGGTCACCTTTGCCATCAAGGCCCGTCTGGCCGGCTACAGCGACAAGTTCCTGCCCGGTTCCTTCCTCCTGTCCTCGGATATGACCATGGTCCAGATGATGGAAAAGCTGTCCAGGGAGCCCACCGCCGAAAAAGCGGATCCGGCTGCCGGCGGCGAGGAGACGGCCGGAGATGAGGACAGCCAGACCGGCGGGAAAAAGAAGGAGAACAAGGATGTCTGGGGACAGTATTGAGCGCGTGGACGCTGAGCGCATGGAGGTCTTCATCGAGGCCATGACGCCTCCCGGACCGCCAGGCCTGCGCGGACTGGAGCAGGAGGCCCTCTCGGAGGGCGTCCCCATCATAAGGCCCCAGACGCAGAACCTGATCCGATTTTTTGTAAAAATGAAAAAGCCGATGCGTATTCTGGAGATTGGAACGGCGGTCGGCTTTTCTTCTCTTTTTATGCAGTATTACGCGCCGCCGGGCTGCAGGATCGTCACCATCGAAAAAGACCCGGCCCGCGCGGCCAGGGCCAGGGACAACATAGCCCGCCTGGGCAGGCCTGTCCAGGCCTCGGAGGGAGACGCCGCTTGCGTGAGCAGGCCGCTTCAGGCCCCGGAGGGAGACACCATCGAAGTCCTGGAGGGAGACGCCGCGCAGATCCTGCCCCGGCTGGGGGAGGACGGGTCCTACGACCTGGTCTTCATGGACGCGGCCAAGGGACAGTATATCCGCTTTCTGCCGGATGTCCTGCGCCTGCTCGGGACCGGCGGGATCCTGCTGACCGACAACATCCTCCGGGAGGG
>DGUF01000286.1 GCA_002394525.1 Lachnospiraceae bacterium UBA4317
GCGTCCGGCTCCATCCGGTAGCGGCGCACATCATAGGGGATATCCGTCATGACCAGCTCCGGCATGATGCAGATCCCGAACCCGGCCTGGACCATGACGACCGTCGACAGGTCATCGACGACATGATAGCGGGTGGATATATCCAGATGATTTTCCTTCAGATAAATCTGTATATCCGCGTCCGTCGACTCCCTCTGGACCACGAAGCGGCGCCGGGACATCTCCGAGATCGTCATCGCGTCCCCCGGCTCCTCCTTCTGATAATCTCCGGGAACGATGCAGAGCAGGGGATCCCTGTAAAAAGGCTCGATCGGCAGGTCCCTGGCGCTGGAGGTGGACAGAAAGCCGAAGTCGACCACCCCGTTCTTGATCCAGTAGGACACGTCGTCGTAGGTCCCCTGGAAGAGCTCCAGCTCGACCGCCGGATACATCCGCCCGAAGGACTGAATGATCTCCGGCATCCAGTTGGTGCAGACACTGGAAAAAGCCCCGACCTTGACTGTGCCCTGCTGCAGCCCGTTCATCTCCGAGACCGCCTGCTGCAGGCTCTCCTCACTGTTGAGCACCGCAAAAACATAGGGCAGCAGCTGACTGCCGGAGCTGGTCAGACTGACCCCTCCCTTTCCTCTTGTAAAAACAGAAAAACCGAGCTCCTTCTCCATCCCCGACACTGCGTGGCTGATGGCCGAAGGCGTCAGGCCCAGCAGGTCAGCGGCCTTGTGGAAGCTCCCCGCCTCCGCAACTGTTTTGAAAATCTGATAAGTCAGTAATGTCATTTCCAGCTCCTCAGAAACCGTCCTCTGGTAACACTTGCACAGCCCGGCCGCAGGCAGCACATGGATCGCAAGACTCCGGCCGTGACTTTACGGCCGCAGGCATCTATCCCCCACATTTTAGCAATCGCGGACAGACCACGCAAGACCGCCGGAAAGCAGACTCCCCGGCGGTCACTTTTTATAAAAAAACATTCTGAAACAGTCCCCCCGGAAAAGGGACGCCAGGTTACAGTTCAGGCCCACCTGAAACGCGAGGCGCTTATCTCGCGCACCGGTACTGCAGGTCCTCCCACCTCCGGTCGACCTCTTCCTGGAAGAGGGCCAGCAGGTGCTCGTTTCCGGCCTTGAAGAGATGCCTGAACCGGCCCTGGGGGCGGAGGAAGTCCTCGATGGGCAGCTTGTTCTTCGGCTCATAGCTCAGGGTCCACTTGCCGTTTTCCACCTCAAACAGGGGCCAGTAGCAGGTCTCCACCGCCAGCCGGCAGATCTCCATGATCTGGCTGGTCTCATAGCGCCAGCCCCGGGGGCAGGGGGTCATGACATTGAGAAAGGCCGGCCCCTCTGTATAGATGGCTTTGGCCGCCTTGCGGTGCAGGTCCCTGAAGTCCCTGGTCAGCGTGGTCTGGGCCGCGTAGGGCACATGGTGCTCGGCGATGATCGCCGTCAGGTCCTTGCGGTACTGGATCTTGCCGGCCGAGCACTTGCCCGCGGGCGTCGTCGTCGTATCCGCAAACATGGGCGTCGCCGAAGAGCGCTGGATCCCCGTATTCATATAGGCCCCGTTGTCATAGCAGACATAGACCATGTCGTGGCCGCGCTCCATGGCGCCGGACAGGGACTGAAAACCGATATCATAGGTCCCCCCGTCGCCGCCGAAGGTGATAAACTTGAAGTTCTCCTCCTCCGGAAGCCTGCCCCGCTTGCGCAGGGCCTTATAAGCGGTCTCCACCCCGCTCAGGGTCGCCCCGGCATTTTCAAAGGCGTTGTGGATATAGCTGTCCTCCCAGGCTGTGTAGGGATACATATAAGAAGAGACCTCCAGACAGCCCGTCGCGTTTCCCATCACGGCCCGGTCCCCCTCATGCAGGGCCCGCAGCACAGCGCGCACACCGATCGTGGCCCCGCAGCCCGCGCACATCCTGTGGCCGGGCGTCAGCCGCTCCGGCCGGGCCAGCATGGCCCGCAGGCTGAAATCCTCCTTCTCAATCATTTCCATAGTATTCACACTCTTCATCTCTTTTCCTTTTTATTCTTTATCGACGCGGGTTCAAAAGTCCTTTCAGATCCGGCTTCCTCATCCAACGCGGCGCAAATCCTTTATTTCTGGTCCTCATCAGACGTGCCTCGAAGGACCGGCCCCTTTGTCACGTTTTGTCACTCGCTGCGCAGGCCTATGTATTTGTGGTTGGGCGCCGGGATGCGGCCGTCCGCGACCTCTCTGAGTTCGGCAAAGACCGCCTTCACGTCTTCGGTGGTAAAGTCCCGTCCGGCCAGGCCGTAGATGTAGTTGACGGCCTCTGTCATGACTTTATTGCGGAAAAGAGCCGCGGGGACTTCGCTGCCCAGGGGGCCGCCGCAGCCGTTGTAGCTCTCGCACCGGTCCATGACGGCGACGGCTTTGCAGCCGCGCAGGGCTTCGGCGATCTGCTTTTCCGGGAAGGGGCGGAATACCCGGAGCTTGAGGACGCCGGCCTTCCAGCCCTCCTCCCGCAGCTGGTCCACGGCGGCCTTGGCGGTCCCGGCGGCGGATCCCATGATCAGCATGATATAGTCGGCATCCTCCGTGCGGTATTCTTCGAAAAATCCATATTTCCTGCCGGAGACCCGGGCAAAGCGGTCCGCCACCTCCAGGATGACTTCTCCGGCCCTCTCCATGGCATCCTCCTGGGCCTTTTTGGCCTCCATGGCGTAATTGGATACCGAATAGGGGCCGACCGCCACGGGTTTGCCGGGATTGAGCAGGAATTCCTCCGGTCTGTAGGTTCCGACGAATTCCCTGACCGGCTCATCCTCCAACAGTTCGATGTTCTCCACCGCGTGGCTGGTGATAAAGCCGTCCTGGCAGACCATGACCGGCAGGTGGACCCTGGGGTCCTCGGCGATCGGGAAGGCCTGCAGGTAATTGTCATAGGCCTCCTGGTTGTTTTCGGCATAGATCTGGATCCAGCCCGTGTCCCTGGCCCCCATGCCGTCCGAATGGTCGCAGTTGATATTGATGGGGCCGGACAGGGTCCGGTTGACCAGAGTCAGGACCAGGGGCAGGCGGTTGGAGGCCGCCAGCAGCAGCTCCTCCCACATGAGGGCGAGGCCCGCGGAGGAGGTCGCCGTCATGGTCCTGGCCCCCGCCGCCTCCGAGCCGATCGCGGCCGACATGGCGGAGTGCTCGCTCTCGACGGGGATAAACTCCGTGTCGACCTCTCCGTTGGCAATGTAGGCGGAGACCATCTGGGGGATCTCCGTGGAAGGGGTGATGGGGAAAGCCGGCATCACATCCGGATTCACCTGCCGAATCCCGTAGGCCACCGCCTCGTTTCCGGACATTCTCTCTCTGATGCTCATGGTTCGATCCCCTCCTTCATCTCGATCGCGCCGAAAGGGCATACGCTGGCGCAGATCCCGCAGCCCTTGCAGTGGTCATAGTCAAAATCCTGTCTCTTTCCATCCCTGACCGGGATGCTGACATCCGGACATACCGGGGCGCAGAGCAGGCACTGTCTGCATTTGTCCTTCAGAAGGACCGGCGTCGAGGTCCTCCACTCCCCGGTCGCGAAGTGTCTGGCCGTGCCGCCCGCAAACATCTGCAGGCCCTCGGTCAGACCCTGCCAGGGGGTTTTTTCATTGATCTGTCTCACATCTGTACGCATCTGTTCTCTTCTTTCTCATAAGGAAGGCCCCCGCTCAGCGGCGGAGGCCCTGATCCTGTTTCATTGTATCTGCCTTATGCGGTCCTGGTCATGCCCGCGGTCCGCCCGATCACCTCGTAGGCCATCTCCAGGGCTCTCATATTGCCGTCGATGACCTCGGGCTTTCTGGCAAACTTATGCTGGAAGGAGGCCCGCATCTCGTGGAGGAAGTCCTCTTTTTTCATGACTCCGCTCACGGCGGCCGCGGCGGCCAGCATAGGGGTGTTGGGGAAGTTCTTTCCCAGGGTCTGCTCGGAGATGGCGCGGGCGTCCACGGTGTAGACCGCTCCGCGGTAGCCCCTCAGCAGGGGCCGGATCTCCTCCGGCGTCCTGGGCGTATTGACGATGATCGCCCCCTCCCTCTTGAGGCCGTCTGTCACATGAACAGAGTGGAGGAGGGTCTCGTCGACGACCACGACGAAATCAGGGTGGTAGATATTGGAATGCACGCGGATGCGGTCCCGGCTGATCCGGTTGAAGGCCGTGATCGGCGCGCCCATGCGCTCGGGCCCGTACTCGGGGAAGCCCTGCACGTACTGCCCTGTCTTAAAAGCCACATCCGCCAGGAGCAGAGCCGCTGTCTTGGCGCCCTGTCCGCCCCTTCCATGCCACCTGATTTCGAGTGTATTTCCCATGACCGTGTACCTGTCTTTCCTGAAAACGCTTTTTACATGAATCTGTTTCATCTTTTGTGTGAACTTTTTTGCATGATTAGTGCCGACAAAGGCCATTATACGCTTTTTTTGATGAATGTAAATGTTTTTACGCATGAATCTTTTTCACCATCCAGCGGGTTCTCTGCACGGATATTCACAAAAAGGCCAGGAGCTTGACCGTTTCAGCCAAATTTTCCTGGAATGCCGTGAAATAATATGGCGTTTTATGATTGACTTTGGATGTTTTTACCCGTATACTTGAGGCATCAAACATGGAAAGGAGGTCACCGAATGATCTACACTGTTACATTCAATCCATCGCTGGACTACATCGTCTCTGTTCCGGGCTTCGAGCTTGGCAAGACCAACCGCACGGTCTATGAGCAGATGCTGGCCGGGGGAAAGGGCATCAACGTCACGACCGTCCTCACCAACCTCGGGATCGACAGCACCGCGCTGGGCTTTGTCGCGGGCTTCACCGGAGACGAGCTGATCCGCCGCATGAACGAGATGGGGCTGCGGAATGATTTCATCCGTATCTCCAACGGCTTCTCCCGGATCAATCTCAAGCTCCGGGACATCGACGGCACCGAGATCAACGGCATGGGTCCCGTGATCGACCAGGCCGGCCAGGATGCCCTGATGGCTAAGCTGAACACCCTGACGGAAGGCGATACCCTGGTTCTGGCGGGCAGCATCCCCGAGAGCATGCCTGGAACGATCTACTCCAACATTCTGGAGGCCCTGCAGGGACGCGGCATCCGCTTCGTCGTCGACGCCACAAAGGACCTGCTGCTCAACGTCCTCCAGTACCACCCCTTCCTGATCAAGCCCAATCACCATGAGATCGGCGAGATCTTCGGCGTGGAGCTGGACACCAGGGAATCCGTCGTGCCCTATGCCAGAAAGCTCAGGGAGATGGGCGCGGTCAACGTCCTGGTCTCCATGTCCGGCAAGGGCGCCGTCCTGGTGGATGAGAACGATGAAGTCCATGCGCTTCCCGCACCGGAGGGGAAACTGGTGAACGCGGTCGGAGCGGGCGACTCCATGGTCGCAGGCTTCCTGACCGGCTGGGAAGAGCAGCACGACTACGAGCACGCCTTCCGCATGGGCGTCGCGACCGGCAGCGCCAGCGCCTTCTCGGACCTGCTGGCAACAAGGCCCGAAGTCATGGATGTCTACGGACGTCTGGACGGATAAAAAAGGAGGCCGCGCATCTGAGACAGGCGCGCCTCACCGATGGAAAGATGTACAGGAAAGGGCCTGTACATCTTCCAAAAAACTGAACGCGCACGGACTGTGCACCCTTCGTAAAAAAGCAGGGCGCGCGGAATGTGCACCTCACAAAGGAGGAATTTATGAGAATCACTGATTTGCTCGACAGACGGAGTATCGATCTGAACGCAGCGCCCGGATCCAAAAACGAGGCCCTGGACCAGGCGGTCGCCCTCATGGCCAAGAGCGAAAAGATCCGCGATCTTGACGCCTACAGGGCTGAGGTCTACCGCCGCGAGGAAGAGTCCACGACCGGAATCGGCGATGGTCTGGCCATCCCCCACGGCAAATGCGACGCCGTCATCAAGCCCGGCCTCGCAGCCATGGTCGTCAAAAACGGCGTCGATTTCGACGCTCTGGACGATGAGCCCGTCAACCTACTCTTCCTGATCGCCGCTCCCAACACCAAGGACAATGTCCACCTGGATGTGCTGAGCAAGCTCTCCCGCCTGCTCATGGACGAGCAGTTCGCCACCGACCTCAAGAACGCCCCCGACGTCGACTCCTTCCTTTCCATCATTGACGCCGCGGACGACAAGGACACCCGCAACTGGGAAGGGGAAGGGACCGCTAAGGAAGAAGCCGCTCCCGAAGGCGCCTTCCGCATCTGCGCCGTCACCTCCTGCCCCACCGGCATCGCCCACACCTACATGGCGGCCGAGGGCATCGAGAAGGCCGCCAAGGCGGCCGGCTGCTGGGTCAAGGTCGAGACCCGGGGCTCCGGCGGAGCCAAAAACATCCTGACCGACCAGGAGATCGCGGACGCCGACTGCATCATCGTCGCGGCGGACGCCAAGGTCCCCATGGACCGCTTCCACGGCAAGAAGCTGATCGAGTCCCCCGTCTCCGACGGCATCAACAAGGCCGATGAGCTGGTCGCCCGGGCAAAGACCGGGAATGTCCCCGTCTGGAAGGGCGGCGCAGGCGCTGCTGCCTCCGCCTCCACTGCCAAGGCCTCCGGCGGAGCCGGCCACAAGATCTATGTCCAGCTTATGAACGGCGTCTCCCACATGCTGCCCTTCGTCGTCGGCGGTGGTATCCTGATCGCCCTGGCCTTCCTGATCGACGGCTTCTCCGTTGACCTCAACTCCCTGGCCGAGGCCGAGCGCGCCAACTTCGGTTCCATCAACCCCGTCGCCGCCACCCTCAAGTCCATCGGCGGCGTCGCCTTCGGCTTCATGCTGCCCGTCCTGGCCGGCTACATCTCCGAGAGTATCGCGGACAGGCCCGGCCTGGCCGTCGGTTT
>DGUF01000079.1 GCA_002394525.1 Lachnospiraceae bacterium UBA4317
ACATTGCCGCCGCTCTCACCGGTGAAAGAAGGATCGAAGGCGATGGTCACAAAACCTCTCTCAGCCATAGTCTGGGCATAGAGACCGGAGCACTGCTCCTTGACAGCGCCGAAGGGCCCGCAGACGGCGATCGCGGGAAGCTTGTGGTTCGGATTCTGAGAAGCATCCTTTGGTACATACATGTCAGCTGCCAGCGTGATGCCGTAGCGGTTGACAAAGGTCACTTTGCAGTGGTCCACCTTATCGCTCTTGGGAAATGTCTTGTCCCACTCAGTCACCAGTGTCAGTTCTTCTTTTCTGATCATGATCCTTTTCCTCGCTTTCTTTCCGCAATGCTTTTATTCCGCAATGCTTTCCTTCTGTAATACTTTTCGACTGCAATATTTTTTTTCTTCTACAAAACTTTCCTTTTACAATTTAGACGTGTTTTTTTTACTTCATCAGCTTTTCCTGGCTGCGGATCAGGAGATCGATGCGGTCGACTCTGCGCTGGCTCTCATGCATCTGGTCCATCAGGATGCAGCGCTGTCTTTTCATCTGGTGCAGCACCTGATCGTAGCTGCCGGATTCATAGAGAGTTCCGATCCAGGAGGCTTCATCCCGGCTGCAGCCGGCATCGCAAAGTCCCTGTATCAGTTCGTTCGATACACTCATCATTGCAGGTCCCTTTCTTTGTGAAAAACGATCAGCATTTCCTGCCTGCAGGTTTATCATACCTGCTTGCCTGTGCTGTCGCTAATGGTTATAATTTATAGCATGATATTCCAATAAAGCATATCATTTAAGAACAGGCATGCGGAGTATATACCCGGAAAGGAGGGCCTGTCGGATGGAAATCCGCACTTTGCGATATTTTCTGGCCGTTGCCAGAGAGGAGAATATGACCCGGGCGGCAGAGATCCTGCATGTCACCCAGCCGACTCTGTCCAAGGCTTTGAAGGGCCTGGAAAATGAACTTGGGAAAAAGCTTTTTACCCGCCACAGCTTCAGCATAAGGCTGACGGATGAGGGGGTCCTGCTCCGGAACCGGGCGGAGGACCTGGTCAGCATGGCGGACAAGATCGAGCAGGAGTTTGTCACCCTGGATGATATCAGCGGGGGAGAGCTCTATCTGGGCCTGGCGGAATCCTGTCAGATCCGCTATCTGGCCAGAGCCATCAGGGATTTTAAAGTCCGCTATCCCAACCTGCATTACCATATTACCAGCGGTGATACCGAGCAGATCGCGGACAAGCTGGACAAGGGCCTTCTGGATTTTCTGGTCCTGGCGGAGCTCCCTGACAGCCGCAAATATGAGTATCTGGACTTTCCGGAAAAAGACCTGTGGGGACTTGTCCTGCCGGAGGGAGACACTCTTGCGGCAAAGGACACGATCCGGCCGGACGACCTGCAGGGCCTTCCCCTCTTCTGCTCGGAACAGGGCTGGAACGGCGATATCAGAAACTGGGCCGGAAACGCTTTTTCCGGGATGAAGCTGGAGGGATCCTTCCGCCTTTCCTACAACGGATCCGTCTTTGTGAGGGAGGGCCTGGGATACCTGCTGACCTTCCGCGGCCTGATCGACACCTCCGAGGGGAGCGGCCTGACCTTCCGCCCGCTGGATCCGCCCCTGGAAGCAGCCCTCTACATCGCCTGGAATCGTTACCAGGCCTTTACCCCGATCGCGGACCGCTTTTTACAGAAGCTGAAGGAGACCTTCCACGGCGCTGGGTGAGTCATCGGGGACGGTTCTAATGACTCATTTTTTGGAGCCACGGAATCAGGAGCCTCCTGAAGTGAGTCACCGGGGACGTTTCACATTGACTCATTTTTTAGAGCCACGGGCTCAGGAGCCTCCTGAAGTACCGGGGCAGGAGTCGCTGAATCACCGGGGCATCTCACAATGACTCCCCCCTGACCCGTCCGGATGTGCTATGATAAGAGATGTAAAATAACCACAGAATCCTGACTTTATAACGAATAAGGTATATGACTGGCGGAAGGACAAAAGACGTCAGAATGAGTCAAACTGAAACGTCCCCACTGACTTACCCACTGGCTTATCGGCTGAGATAAAGCGGGGAGAGAGGCAATAATATGAAGCCAAAGCAGAACATTTGCAAAAACTGCGGCGCGGTGGTTCCGCCAGGGGCGGCCAGGTGCAGCTACTGCGGGTCCTCCTGGGAGCCGGAGGCGGAGCACGAATATATGCGGTCGCTGGAGCAGGTGCGAGGAGACCTGGACAAGGTCGGAGACATCGGAGAGGAGACCTTCAAAAAAGAAAGCCGCAGGGTCGGGGGGCGTGTCACCAGGATCGTGGTCGGTGTCCTCCTTGTCTTCGCCCTTTTTTACGGAGTCTTTCACTTCATGGAGAGGGGGGAGGACCGCCGGAACCGGGAGGAGTATGAGTGGAAAACAGAAAACCTGCCTGCCCTGGACCGGCTCTATGAAGAGGGGGACTACGAAGCTCTTCTGGAGGCGTACAAGGAAGCGCAGAAAGCCGGCCATCCCCTTTTCGACTGGGAGCACTTCCACTTCTGTGAATTTTATGAGTCCGCAGGCTATGCAAAGGAGTTCCTGCGGATGCGGGAAAAGGGTCTGTTTGAGGAGACGGATGCTGTCCTCCTGCTCAACGATGAGCTCAGATTCCGGGGACTTGACTTCCGGAAGGGCATTCCGGCCGACGACAGGGAAAAGGTCAGGGAGATCATCAGCCCCTTTGAAAATGACCTGACCGAGGT
Source organism: Lachnospiraceae bacterium UBA4317 (assembly GCA_002394525.1). Next base: position 2,721 of record DGUF01000079.1, read on the forward strand.
TTTTCATGCATCCGCAGAGGAGCTCGAGGCTTTCGATCAGATGCTGGAAAAAAATGGCGGTTACCCGGACTATAAGGCCTGCAAGGAGTATGTCAAAAATCATCCGGAGATTCTGATCGAAAAGAAAGAGTAGGGATCTGGAGAAACGGCCGGAACTCGGAGCAAGAGCAGGAACCCGGAGAATAAGACGGGAACGCGGAGCAAAAGCAGGGCGCGGCCTGTTGCGGCTGCAGATCACTGACAGCGGACGCGAGGAGATATATCGCGAGGAGAGATAAATATTATGAAATGCAAAAACTGCGGAGGGGAGATCCGCCTGGAGGATATGTACTGTACCTGGTGCGGCAGCCCCAATGAGGAGGCCCGCCGGCATGCGAAAGCCATGCAGCAGTACCGGCAGGAGTTTCAGGAGACCAAAGAGGAGGTCATCGAGCGGACGGGCAGGCATACGGGGAGGGCTGTGCGCTTTGCCACAGTCGCCATCCTGCTCATCGCGATCGCGGCTAATTTTATCCTGCAGATGAACAGCTATTCCCTGTTCCGCAGTCTGCAGGAATCAAAACTGAAAAAAGACGCATCCACCTACAGGGACAAAATGGAGGCCTATCTGGAGGCCGAGGACTACTGCGGATTTGCCGCTTTCTGCTCCAACCGGAACCTGCCTGTATATGATGATGCCTTCAAGGACTATTACGTGATCTACAGGGTGGCCACGGATTACCAGCGCGCGGTCATGGACCTCATGCAGCTTGTCGATCACGGGCCCTATACCGATGTTGATAATCTGATAAAATACAGCTCCGAAGCGGTCCAGTCATTTTATGAGGACCTGGATCCCGAAAAGTACAGCTATTATGATAATTATGATACGCGCTTTGTCCAGGGCAATCTGAAAAACATGACGGACATGATGGGTGTCCTTTGCGTGGGATACCTGGATATGACGACGGAAGAAGCGCAGAGCCTGCCGGATCTCTCCAGAGGCGACAGGATCATCCTGATTGAAAAAGGCCTGAAGCAGTACGCGGATTCGCAGTACTCGGATGTACAGGCCGGAGAAGCGGCGACTGCCAGCCAGGAGAAATAGGAGAAAACCATGAGAAATAAAAGACAACGCAGGCACTTCCCTGTATTTAACCTGCTCATCATCTTCCTGGCCGTCGTTCTGGCTGTTTCCATCGTTTTTACGGTCTTAATGGTCAGCGAGGCCGGAAATGACTTTTACGACAGGGAATCCTCCCTCTACTATTCCCTCAATGACCATAATTATTCCACCCTTGCGCGCAGATATTACGAAAATGCGGCCGGCAGGGAGGACGACCCCCGTGTCAAAAAGCTGGCCGAATTCTATGCCGTCGGCCGCTACTTCGAGCAGGCATTTTTTGCCAATGCCTCCATAAAGGCGCAGGATACGGAACGCGAGACCCGGTTCCGGAAGCAGATGGAGGAACTGGAGCCTCAGATGGGACAGTTTTCTGCTGAAAAAGACCGCATCCTTGAAATCTTCCCCGCTTGCACAAACCCGAAGGAAGGGAGATAATGGAGAGCGTCGGCTTCCGGCCAGCCCTGCCGCCGGCCTTTGCAAAAAGCATCGCATAACCGCATCACAAAACGGAAAAAAACCAGTCCAGCCGGTTTTTGCACAGGAAGCTGCCGGACAACATGAAGAGAAAAAAAGACTGACCGCCCCGTCTCCGCTTTCGCGCGGGCACCGGTCAGGCAGAACAAAATAGAGAAACACAGAGGAGGGGCACATGCCGCAGATCGATCTCATCACCGGTTTTCTGGGAGCCGGAAAGACAACCTTCATCAAGGATTACGCGAAATTTATGATAGACCAGAATGTCCAGCTGGGGATCCTGGAAAGTGATTACGGTGCCATCAACATCGATATGGTCCTCCTGCAGGACCTCATCGGGGAGAACTGCGAGGTGGAGATGGTCATCGGCGGGGACGGGGTCCTGTCCCACCGGCGCCGCTTCCAGACCAAGCTGATTGCCATGGCCATGACCGGCTATGACTGCGTGATCGTCGAGCCCTCCGGCATCTTTGACACGGATGAGTTTTTCGACATTCTGGCGGAGGAGCCCCTCTGCAGCATGTACTCGCCCGGGACCCTGGTAGCCATCGTGGACGCCGACCTGCCGGAGGAACTCTCGGAGGAGACCGAATACCTCCTGGTTTCCCAGACCGCCTGCGCGGGCATGATCGTCCTGAGCCGCTGGCAGGAGAGCTACGGAGAGGAGAGGATCGAACAGATCCTGGCCCACCTCAACCGCGCCCTGGAGCGCTTCCACTGCGACAGACGCTTTACGCGGGAGGATATCTTTGCCAAAGAATGGGACAAGATGACAGCGGAGGACTACGAGAAGGTCGCCCTGGCCAGCATGGTCCCCGCCAGCTTTGAAAAGCTCCCGGTCCAGCAGGAGAGCGGCTACGGGACCCTTTTCTACTTCGGCACCCGCATGGAGGAAGAGGAGGTCTGCAGAAAAGTCCAGGAGACCTTCGCCGACCCGGCCTGCGGCAACGTGATCCGGATCAAGGGCTTTGTCCGCACAGGCGACAATACCCGCGTCCAGATCAACGCGACCCGGAGCGGGATCGAGATCGAACCCACGATCTTTGCCAACGAGGTCCTGATCGTCACAGGCGAAAACCTGCACAGAGACCGGATCGACGGCATCTGGGCAGGATCGTCCGAGATCGTCACCCCCGGCAAGGAAAGCTTCGGCTTCTGATCGGAGAAAGGGGACAACCGACGCGCCCTGTCAAGGTTGACAAGCTCCTTGATAGCGTAAGGCGTTTGTAGTGTGACAAAGGGACAGGCACTCTGTCACAGCAATGTGACAGAGTGCCTGTCCCTTTGTCACACTTGTCCCCTTGTCACACCTTATCCTGCTCCTCTGCCAAGGTTGACAAAGTCCCTTCAGGGACTGAAAATATAAGAAAAGACGGCAACAAAATAGTTTCTGTTTAACAGAAACTATTTAACAAAGCCTGTTAAACAGAAACTATTTAACAGAGACAATAAATACAGAGAGAGGAGGAAAAACATGAAAAAAGGCAAAAAAATCCTGTTGATCACACTTGCCCTTACCTTGCTGCTGGCGTCCTGCAGCGGCCCCAAGTTTTCGTTCTCGATCAGCACCCTGGGAAACAAGACAACGATCAAAATCGATAACGCGAAGGACGGCGCCTATGCGGAGTCCGACCCGATCAGTGTCGGCAAGGGCGAGAACGCAGTGGTGGAATCCGGTCTGGACAAGGGAAAGCTGCAGATTGAATTTGTGGATGTGGCGGTTTTCCAGGAGGAGGACAAGCCGGATGACATCATCAAGGGCGACGTGATGTTCACCCTGACCGTGGTGCCCGGAGAGACCTGGGATACAGAGATCCAGCCGGGTGACTATGTCCTCCAGTTCACAACGATCGGGGAGACCAACGGCAAGGTGGAAGTGCGCTTCGAAAAGAAGTGAGCCAGGGCAAAGGCTGCACGGGAATGCAGTTTATACACAGATCACAGGCTGCACGGGAATGCAGTTTGCGCATAGATCATAAGCAGCTGTTTTGATCCGGAAAAGGAGGACGAAATGAAGTTATGTATTGATGACGCCGACGTCGAGGCGATCCGCCGCATCTATGAGTATTACCCGGTCGATGGCGTGTCAACCAATCCCTCGATCCTGGCCAGGACCGGCAGGAACCCCTATGAGGTTCTGAAGGAGATCCGGTCCATCATCGGAGAGGACGGGGAGCTGTTCGTTCAGGTCGTGTCTCCGACCGCGGAGGGCATGGTGGAGGAGGCCTACAGGATCGTTGCGGAGCTGGGAAAGACCACCCTGATCAAGATCCCCTGCGTCCCCGAAGGCTACAAGGCCATGAAGAGGCTGAAGGAGGAAGGGATCCGTTTTATCGGCACCGCGGTCTACAGCGTCATGCAGGGCTTTCTGGCCGCGAAGTGCGGGGCTGAATATGTCGCTCCCTATGTGAACCGCCTCGACAACCTGGGCTACGACGGGGGGCAGATCGCCAGAGATCTCCATGACGCCATCAATGCGGCAGGTCTGGACAGCGGCCTTCTGGCTGCCAGCTTCAAGAACAGCACCCAGGTGATGAAGCTGACAGAATATGGCGTGAAGGCTGTGACTGTGGCTCCCGATATCATCGAAGGCCTCGTCAAAAACGCTGTGATCACCGACGCCGTGGACAAGTTCAATCAGGATTTCCAGGGACTTGTGGGCCCGGACAGGACGATGGCGGACTGTTGAAAAACAGCCGCCGCATTCCCGTGATTTCAGCCGCTTGAGGCTTCACCAGGCGGTATATTTACATTTTGTACAGACACGAATGCAAAAAAACATGAATTAACAATTTAAAAAGAAGTACTGTTGTGTTAGAGTAATACTGCTTTTTGAGCAAGGGAGAGCATCCGCTTCCCCCCCGCAGCGGTGTCCGCCGGCACACAGGACCCGTCTGCCGGCAGCACAGGAAACATTTAAAACAGATGTTAAAAGGAATTACCGGAGGAAAAAAAGAGGATGGGATTCAAATCAGACATTGAGATCGCGCAGGAAGCTACACCAAAGAAAATCACAGAGATTGCAGCTTCCCTCGGAATCGATGAAAAGTACATCGAGCAGTACGGAAACTACAAGGCAAAGATCGACTACAACTTCCTTAAGGAAAACGCGGACAAAAAGGATGGTAAACTCATCCTTGTGACCGCGATCACCCCCACCCCCGCGGGAGAAGGCAAGACCACGACCAGCGTAGGTCTGGCGGACGGCCTTCGCAAGATCGGCAAGAAGAGCGTCGTCGCTCTCCGCGAGCCCTCTCTGGGACCGGTATTCGGCATCAAGGGCGGCGCAGC
>DGUF01000065.1 GCA_002394525.1 Lachnospiraceae bacterium UBA4317
GACAGGTATTTTCAGTGCATGTAATCTGGTTTCATTAGATTTCCTTAAATAGAACACGGAGGGCATCATGGATCAATCATCAAAGAATATTATGGAAAACACAAATGCCAGGATCGATGACGAGGTCCTGGAAAAGGCAGCCGGGGGAGCCAGCGCCTGGGAGGGCGGGGTAAAGACCGTGACAGGCATTCCGGGCTCGGGCTATCTCCCGCTCAGAACAACACCGGAGCTCAATACCATGAATGAAAAGAAGGGCTTTGAGCTCCACAACGGAGATCAGGTCGAGGTCCTGGACAGGCCGGTCATCAAGAGCGACGGCAACGCCTATGTCCTGGTCCACAGCCTGCGGTCGGATGGTTACGGCTTTGTCAACGCCAAATATCTGGATTGACCAGGCCCCGTTTTTAAGCGTATGCTCTCAGTCCGGCAGGGGGAAACAGCAGCCGATTAATAAGCTGTAAAAAGACAGGACCTGCTCCTAAAGAGGGCTTGACGAAAGCATATACTTATGATACGGTTTATTGCGTCTAATCAAATACAGCCATACAGTTGAAACTTCCGGAATGGTTAATTTAAACAGACCGGGAGCGGATGTAGCTCTGGAGAATCTCATTGTTGTTGAGTACCGAAGGTGCAAGGCGGGTCTTCCGTCGAAACTCTCAGGTTAAAGGACAGGGTCTTTATAAATGCAGTTTGTTTATAATGCCGAAATGAAAGCCGCCGGAGCTCCCGGCGGCTTTATTATGTTCCGGCAGTGAGCCCCTTTTCCGGGGGTGGACCTGCCGGCATGGCACGTTAAGCCGGCCATGTCAAGATCCAACATCTTTTCAGGAGGTATTATTCACCATGCTGCTATCCACCGTACAGACGATCAACGCCTATCTCTCGGACTATGTCCTTGTCATCCTGCTGATCCTGGTAGGAGTCTGGTACTCCGTCCGGACCGGCTTCATCCAGGTCCGCTGCTTCGGCGAAGGGATGAAAAAAGTTTTCGGGAGCCTCTCCCTCAACGGAGAAAAGCACAAAAAGGGCATGAGCTCCTTCCAGGCCCTGGCGACGGCCATCGCGGCCCAGGTCGGCACAGGCAATATCGTCGGTGCCTCCGGCGCCATCCTGACCGGCGGCCCCGGTGCCATCTTCTGGATGTGGGTCATCGCCTTTTTCGGCATGGCGACCATCTACGCGGAGGCCGTGCTGGCCCAGGAGACCCGGGTGCACGACGGTGAGCACCATATCCAGGGCGGACCAGTCTACTACATCAGGGCTGCCTTCGACAATTCCTTCGGAAAATTCCTGGCCGGCTTCTTTGCCGTCGCGATCATCCTGGCGCTCGGCTTCTTCGGCTGCATGGTCCAGTCCAATTCCATCGGCTCCACCATGCACACGGCCTTCGGCATCCCCTCCTGGACGGTCGGCGTCGTCCTGGTCATCGTCTGCGCGGTCATCTTTATCGGCGGCATGGAGCGCCTGGCCTCCGTCACGGAAAAGATCGTCCCCATCATGGCGGCCCTCTTCCTGGCGGGCGGCCTGATCGTTCTGATCCTGCGGATCCAGTATCTTCCCGCTACCTTCGGGATGATCTTCCGCTATGCCTTCCAGCCCCAGGCCATCATCGGCGGCGGCTTCGGCATGGCCCTCAAGACCGCCATCTCCCAGGGCGCCAAGCGCGGCCTCTTCTCCAATGAGGCCGGCATGGGCTCCACCCCGCACGCCCACGCCCAGGCCATTGTACCGACCCCTCATGACCAGGGGATCGTCGCCATGGTCGGCGTCTTCATCGATACCTTTGTCGTCCTCACCCTCAACGCCCTGGTCATCATCTCAACGCTCTATACCTCCGGCGGGATCCTGGCTGACGGTTACACGGGGAATGAGGTCAACAGCGCGGGCGAAGTCATTGCCAAGGCCAACCTGGCCCAGACGGCCTTCGGCACCGTATTCGGCACCCGCTTCGGCAACATCTTCGTCGCCGTCTGCCTGCTCTTCTTCGCCTTTTCCACAGTCCTGAGCTGGAACATGTTCGGCAAGATCAATGTGATCTACCTCTTCGGCAAAAAGGCCGTGATCGTCTACCAGATCATCTCCCTGGCCTTTGTCTTCCTCGGCACGCTCGCCTCCAACGACCTGGTCTGGGAGCTCTCCGACATGTTCAACCAGCTCATGGTCATCCCCAACTCGATCGCCCTCTTCGCCCTGACCGGCATGGTCCTGCGCGGGGCCAGAAAGGCGACCGGCTATCTCTGATCCGCCCATCCTTCCGGCCGGTTCCAGGCAATTAGATAAAATTGATTAAAAAAAATCCGGAGACTCATCATCAAAAGTCTCCGGATTTTTTCTTATATCGCCTGTATTCTATAGCCGCCTGACATAATCATGCTCCCTGATCAGGTTCTTTCATCCGACTTCCTGCTCAGACTATTTATCAGAATCTTGATCATACAGAATCTCGATCATAATCGTTTACTTTGCGCTGTCGTATTCCTCCAGTCTGGTATTCATGATCTCGTCCAGCTCCTCCGCGGTCCGGATCTCTCCCTCATATTCGATTCCCTTCACTTCCGGATGCTCTGTCATATACTCCTGCAGGTCAAACAGGACCAGGATCCTGTTGGCATCGATATTCTCCTGCAGCTCATCAGCAGGCATGCCGACCTTCTTGTACATGGCTTCTACAGAGGGCAGAAGCCTGTCTCCTTCCTCTGCAAACTGAGCATCCCTGATCGGATAGGTGCCCTTCTCTTTCCCCTGTTCATGGGTGAAAAGAACTACATCCTCGGAGCTGCTGACAAAAAGCAGCTGGCCGCTGTCATTCATTTTGTAATTATACTGAAACATATGCCGGATAAACCTGATCTCCTTCTGATCCAGGCTGTCTCCCTCATACAGGGTATTGTTGGACATGATCTGGACCTCACCGCAGTCCATAAGGCCGGCATTGCGCTCCTTGATATATTCATTCTCCAGATCAGTGATCCCGAACCAGAGTTTGGTGTCATCATCCCCGACGGCATCCGCTTCCGTCTCCTGCACCGCAGTATCTTCCGGCGGGGAGTCCTTTTTTCCGGCGGGCGCGCAGGATGTGCACACAGCCATGGTCAGGATCCCCGCAAACAGCAGATTTTTAAATACTCTTTCCTTCTTCATTTTTTTCACCTCCAGGCACCGGAGTGCCTCTGCGAATCTTTTAGCTCCGGGCAATCGCGAGTCAATTGTCACGTCCCCACGGACTCCAAAAATGCGTCAGTCTGTCACGTCCTCACGGACTCCAAAAATGCGCCAGTCTGTTATGTCCCCTCTGACTCACCCGCCTCACATGAGGGGCGCGGTCCACTTGAGCAGGTCTCCTGTCACCCTGTAGGAGAGCTTTTCCTTTTTGATGTCCTCCTCAGTCACTTCCCTGCATTTTTCCAGGGTCTTCCGGAAATCCTCCTCGATCTGCGGGATGCAGTCTGTCCTGTACATGTAGGTCGCACACTCGAAGTGGTGGTAGAGGCTCCTGTAGTCCAGGTTGATGGTACCGACGACCGCCTTTTCATCGTCGCTGACAAAGACCTTGGCATGCACAAATCCGGGCGTGTACTCATAGATCCTGACACCGGCCTTGTGAAGGGCCCTGTAGTGGGTCTTGGCCAGAGAATAGGCAGCCTTCTTGTCCGGGATCCCTGGCAGGATCAGCCGGACGTCGACGCCGCGCAGGGCCGCGAAGCGGAGGGCCGCCTCGAGTTCCCCGTCCAGGATCAGGTAGGGGGTCATGATATGGACATAATCGGTGGCCCGGTTGAGGATATCCGTGTAGACGGCCTCTCCCGCCTTGTAATTGTCAAGGGGGCTGTCCGCGTAGGGCATGACATATCCCTTCGCGTCAGGGACCTCACTGACCGGGGCGGAAAGGAAGTTCTCATAATCCGGGTCCGCCTCGTGCAGATTCCACATCTGCAGGAACATGAGGGTAAAGCTCCTGACGGCCGGGCCCTTGAGCATGACCGCCGTATCCTTCCAGTGGCCGAAGCGCTCGATGCGGTTGATGTACTCATCGGCCAGGTTGATGCCGCCGTTGAAGGCGGTCCTGCCGTCGATGACCAGGATCTTGCGGTGGTCCCGGTAATTGTAATGGGAGGACACAATGGGCATGATCGGAGAAAAAGCCCTGGCCCGGATCCCCTGTTTTTCCAGCAGCTTCCAGTAATCGGCCGGCAGGGAGGAGGTCTCGCACATGCCGTCGTACATGACCCGGACATCGACGCCTTCCTTTACCTTCCGGATCAGGATATCCAGGATGCGGCCCCACATATAGCCCTCGGTGATGATAAAGTATTCCATGAAGATGAACTTTTCAGCTTTTTCAAGTTCCTCCAGCATGGCCTCAAACATGTTTTCCCCGAGCGGAAAATAGGTCACCTGCGTCTTCTCATAGATCGGAAAGCACCCGCTGCGGTTGAGGTATCTTCTCAGGTCATCCGTCCCCTCGCCGTCCGTACTCAGGTCTGTGACCAGCTCAGGGTCCTGGACCAGGGCATTTTTTGTGCCGTCGATCTGCTTTTTGACCATTCGCGACAGCCTGCGGTGGCCGGCATTGGACTGGGTAAAGAGCAGGAGCAGGGCCCCGGTCGTCGGCACGAGTGACATGATCAGCATCCAGGACAGCTTGGCGGATGCATCCATCTCATTGTTAAAGAGGTAGACGATCATGACAAAGGAAAAGATCCAGTGCAGGGAAAGTATGGCGGAGTGCTTGCTCGCGGCCCATAAATAGAGGCCTGCCAGCATAAGGACCTGAAGCAGGAGCAGGGCTATGATCAGAAACAACCTGCTGAAGAGAAAACGCCCCAGTCCCTTCTTTACCGGCTTTGCAAGTCTGACAACATTTTCATCCATATCCACAGTCAAGTCCCTCCGTTTATTTTTTATCCGACCGGTCGGACCGGTCCCGCCCCTTATTCTTTGAGAGATCATGCCTTTTCAGCAGCATCTCATTGACAGCGCAGTATTTATCCGCCAGACAGACCAGGACTGCCTCTTTGCTCCCGGGCGGATGCAGCAGGGTCATGGGCCACATATGGCTGCGGATGATGTTTGCCTCCTTGCCGGTCAGGTCATAATGCCTGGAGGCATTTTTGAGAGCTGTCTCGGGATGGCCGATCCCGTGTCTGTAAAAATTGAGTTTGGTATCCTTAAAAGTATAGAGGTAATAATCATGGAGCATGGCGCCGCGCGCCAGGGCCCTCTCATCTATATCGATCCCCAGCCTCTGGGCCAGGCGGAAGCTGACATCCGCCACGTTTTCGACATGCTGCAGGGTATTGTTTCCGCTGTGCATGCCAAAGGAAGCCATCTTCCGGATCTCCGGGTCCTCCTTCAGGAGGCGGATCTCCTCCTCAAACCTTTTTCTGTCATTGCGGTC